>CAIPJU010001039.1 GCA_903865465.1 uncultured Bacteroidota bacterium | reverse complement strand
TTTGTTATAAAACACAATTTTAGATGGCAGTTTGTCGATATCCTTAATGGCTTTGATGAAGTTCCCTATAAGCAGATGACCAAGTTCGTCGTCGCCTTCACCCATCTTATCGGATGATATGGCGACAATATAATTGCCTTTCTCAAAATGGGCTACAGGTACCTCACAATATGCCTCAACAGGGGTTGCAGTTGGCGCTGATGATGTTTTGGTAACATTCATGGTCCAGACTCCCTGCTCTTCAGTAGATGAAAACACGGCATTATTATCCTTAAGAAAACGACACAGATTATCGTATGATGTTTTGTTATCTGTCAGAATAACAAACGATTGACCTGTTTCCGTTTCCCTTAACGCTTTTTTTGCCGCGATTAGCGGAGCAGGGCAAAGCTCTCCTTTTGTATCAACAATCTTCATAAAATCAGAAAAAATGAATTTCAAAAATACAAAAGAAAAAGATTGAATTGAAAATTGAATTGAAAATTGGCAGCAGGAAAAGAATCTGTAGTCTTACAATCAAAGCTCCCTTTCCTTCTGAATGGCTAAATGAATTTCATCTTTACATCTCTTCCGATTGATAAATTAAAAGGTTTTGGACTAGCAATTAATATTTATAATGGAATTTTATATCTTTGATTATATTTTACAATAGCTCATGATGAAAAAGTTCATTTCTCTCTTCTGCTGTGCTGCTCTGCTATCTTTATCTGCTTCATTGACCGGTCAGCAGACTATCTCAAAGAAAACAACTGTTGGTTCCTGGCTTGGCGCTATTAATGTTAATACAGTTGAATTGAGGATTGTATTTAATCTTTCAATTACAGGCAGGGACAGCCTCATTGCTACAATGGACAGTCCCGATCAGGGAGCTAAAGGCATCAAGCTTGGGCCCGTAACTCTTTCAGGGGAGACAATAAAGATCTCGGCGGGTGCCATGCTGGCTGAATATAACGGAACTTTTAAAAATGATTCAGTAATTGATGGAACATGGAAGCAGAGAGGCAACACTGTCGATCTTAACCTGAAAAAGCTAAAAGGTCCCTTTACTCTGAACAGGCCGCAGGAGCCAAAACCACCATTTCCATATTCAGCCGAGGAGGTTACTTTCACCAATGAGAGCGCTAAGATCAAACTTGCAGGAACGCTTACCATACCTGCCGGTAAGGGTCCCTTCCCTGCTGTTGTGATGATTACAGGATCGGGTGCCCAGAACAGGGATGAGGAAATTCTTGGTCATAAACCCTTCCTTATAATTGCAGATTACCTGAGCAGAAACGGAATTGCAGTTTTACGATACGACGACAGGGGTGTTGGGAAATCACAAGGTTCACAATTAAATGCGACGAGCGCTGATTTTGCTACTGATGCAGTAGCCGGATTTAACTTTCTGAAGAGCCAACCTAAGATTAATGCTAAATATATCGGGCTTGTCGGACATAGTGAGGGTGGCCTTATTGCACCAATGATAGCTTCCGAAAATCCGGAGATAGGATTTATTATTTCACTTGCAGGACCAGGAGTTACAGGACAACAAATTATCATCAGACAATCGGAAGATATTGGAAGAATTTCAGGCGCCTCCTCTGCAGAAATCCACAAAGGCTCCGATATTAATAAGAAACTATATGCCATCCTCAGAAAAGAGAAGGATAATAAAAAGGCAGAGAGTAAAATTGTGGCCAGGTACAGGGAGTTTCTTGAGAAGGAAAAGAAATCGAAAGACGAGACCGACAAGGCAGTAAATCAGCTTAAAATGACCTTTGGTGCAGCTACATATACCTGGTTCAGATATTTCATAATGACCGATCCTGATAAATTCTGGAAAAGGGTGAAATGTCCTGTTCTGGCACTCAATGGGGATAAAGATCTCCAGGTCTCTGCCAATGATAACCTCCCCGATATTTCCAAAGCCCTGAAAACAGCTGGAAACAAGAATGTAAAAATTGTAAAACTGCCTGGATTAAACCATCTTTTTCAGCATTGCACAAGCGGACTGCCTTCGGAATATGCAAATATAGAGGAGACTTTCTCCCCGGAAGTTCTTAAGATAATGGCTGAATGGATTGTCAGCCTGAAGTGAGATCCGACAGCTTCCTGATTATTGCCCTTCCCCTGGAAAGGATACCTGCGGAACCTCCAACCTGAAGCATGCCAATTGAAAGTGCAAGCTCATTTGCGAATTCAGGATATAAGAGGGTCAGATTGTAAAGTATCTCCATTGAATATGCCTTTATCGCAATAGCGGAAAACTGGGAATTAAGTGCCCTGAAACAATGGTCGGCAAGAATGCCATGATGCTTCGGACTTACGTTTTCCATCGCAGTCAATGAAATTATCCTTAGGAATGAACGCTCCGTACTTTCATTATCTAACCTTACAAGCGATTCTATTATCAAACCCAGATGGGGCACAATCAACTGCGGATATTTGTCACAAACTTTTGTTAGGGTCCATGATGAATGAAATGCCAGTTTTTTATTTTCTGAAAATGAAAATTCGAGGAGTTTGTTGAAGATAGCCGGATTTTCACCTGCAGAAGCTGCGACCCAGTTTACCTCTCTCATGCTGATCATCCTGTTGACCATCTCCTCCAATTCGGGGTCATTTGAAGTATCTTCCGGCTCAGTCTGAATTACGATGCTTTCCGGAATTTTCTTTTTGATTTGCTCAAGATAGCTCATTGCAACTGCAATGTCTGCTTCAGAGAAATCGGTGTTACGAAGATTTTCGGTTGAAAGCCATTTATAATCTACATGTTCAGTCAGGAGTGGTTTTTCATCGAGTGTATCGCAGATGAAGGGGATGAGCTTAATCTTTTTAATCCCGTAATCATGTATTACATCTGCCAGCCTGCCTACTATTACAATATCCATTGAAAGCTCCTCATCTATCTCGCGAATGATACATTCAGTTTCAGATTCGCCGGGATCGATCTTCCCTCCTGGGAATTCCCACTTAAGCGGATGATCGGTCAATAAGCCTCTTTGAACAACAAGAACCTTCTCCTCCTCATTCCTTATTATTGCACAGGTTACGTTTATCATGATGTCTTCAAATCAGTAAATCCTCATAAAGAGGTATGTAATTGAGATATTCCCAGCTATCCTGACCTGTTATATGACATGCGTAATGAACTATCCCGTTGGTAACAACCAGATATGGTATTTTATAACTCATATGATACCTGATAATCTGATCGAAAGCCTTATTATTTTCAGTTAGTTCAATATCATAGCTTTTGCACTCAACTATCATTACTGGTTCGCCTGCTCTGTTGTGGACAAGAATATCGGTCCTTCGCTTAAGTTTGTTGTATATGAACATCTTTTCGATCCCAAGTAAGCCGGCAGGATATTTGCCCTCTTCGACAAGGTACCTGATAAAGTTTTGTCTAACCCACTCTTCAGGAGTGAGCCTGACCCACTTTCTCCTGATGATATCGAGTATTACCCGGTTGCCCTCATTACCTGATATATGGAATGAATATTCGGGAAGATTCAATTGTTTCAACTTACTTTTGTATTTTTATGGCCTCAATAAATAAAAACTTTATAAAACCCTTCATTATTCCACCGGGGAAGCATGAAGGTATTACTTAAGCAACCTTGTGAGCTGACCTGTTACCATTTACAAATATATCCAGATAATAAATACCATATATAATATTATGAAAACCAAAGATGAAATTGTCAAAAACTGGCTGCCGCGATACACGGGAAAGAGCCTTGATAACTTTGGAAAGTACTTCCTCCTTACAAATTTTGCCCATTATGTTGAGTTGTTTGCAAAATGGAACAATGTGGAAATTGAAGGGAAGGATAAAAACATGCCTAACGCTACTGCCGACGGAATAACAATTATCAACTTCGGAATGGGAAGTCCGAATGCAGCGACAATAATGGACCTTTTGAGTGCGGTAAACCCTAATGCTGTTCTGTTTCTTGGCAAATGCGGGGCATTGAAAAAGAAGAACTCACTTGGTGACCTCTTGCTGCCGATAGCCGCAATAAGAAGCGATGGAACATCGAATGACTATCTTCCAAATGAGGTTCCGGCTCTTCCTGCCTTTAAACTCCAGAGCGCCATATCAGCTACCATAACAAAATTCAATAAAGAGTACTGGACCGGAACTGTATATACAACGAACAGGAGAGTTTGGGAATATGACGACAGGTTCAAGAAATATCTGGTAAAAACAAGGGCCCTGGCAGTGGACATGGAGACCGCAACTATATTCACCGTTGGTTTCGCAAATGAAATACCTACCGGGGCGCTTCTGCTTGTCTCCGATTCGCCAATGATCTCAACTGGAATTAAAACTGAAGCCAGTGATGCAAAAGTTACAAATGAATTTGTCGACCTGCATCTTAAAATAGGAATCGAATCGCTGAGAGAGATTAAAAATAATGGAATTTCAGTAAAACATCTAAGATTCTGAAAATGGCTGTTACCTACGATGAGATAATGTCGGACCTTAAAAGGCGTATTTTCAAACCCGTCTATTTTCTTTCGGGTGAGGAGCCATATTACATTGACCTCATTGTAAACTATATTGAAAACAATATCCTTACTGAATCAGAAAAAGCATTCAACCAGATTATTGTTTACGGAGATGATACAAATATTGCCTCCATTATCGATACAGCCCGACGCTTTCCTATGATGTCGAATCACCAGGTACTGATTGTGAAGGAAGCCCAGACGCTTAAAAAGCTTGATGACCTGGTTATGTATCTTGAAAAACCGCTCTTTTCGACCGTACTGGTTTTCTGCTATAAGTACAAGACATTAGATAAAAGGACGAAGCTTTTTAAGGCATTGGAAACCCAGGGTGCATGCTTCGAATCATCCCGGCTGCGCGATTACCAGGTTCCTGGCTGGATTGAGCGATACCTGATGGTAAAAGGTATTAAAACTGATCCTTCGGCAAGTGCTATGCTCACTGAGTATCTGGGAACAGACCTTCATAAGATTGCAAATGAACTTGATAAACTGATTATAACATTACCGGCCGGGAAACCTGTAATAAACTCTGCTCTCATTGAGAAGAATATAGGTATCAGCAAGGACTACAATAATTTTGAGCTTCAGAAGGCCCTTGGTGATAAAGATATTGTAAAGGCAAACCGGATTGTAAACCATTTTGCCGATAACCCTAAAGATAATCCGCTGACATTAACAATTACCTCGATATTTGTGCTCTTCAGCAAATTGCTTACTTATCACTATCTGACTGATAAATCGAAAAACAACGTTGCAGCAGCACTTAAAGTGAATCCCTATTTTGTAAAGGACTATGAAACCTGGTCAAAAAAATACAATCTTGCCAGAACGGTCCATATAATTGCAATGTTGCGTACTTATGATATGAAGTCAAAAGGTTTTGGAGATGCAGGGACAGAACCTGGCGATCTGCTTAAAGAGCTTGTTTATAAGATATTGCACCTCTAATTCATCTCAGGAGAATCGGGAAAGTCGGCCCACATCCTGTACTTATTCTTAAAGCCCCTCAGGACTCTTCTCCAGGTATCATCACCTTTATTATCAAGAATTATTTCCGGCCTCACCTTTGCGATTACCCATGAATTTTCCTTTAGTTCCCTTTCGAGCTGACCTGCCGACCACCCTGAATAACCAAGGAAAAACCTGATCTGAGAACTGTCGATCTTCCCGGCCTTTATAAGTCTTCTAATACGTTCGATATCCCCTCCCCAATAAATATTTCCTTCGACAAATACGCTGTTGGGAATAAGTTCTCCCATATTATGCAGATAATGCAATGTATCAGGAGCTACAGGGCCACCCATATTAAGACTCTCATTAAAGTCATCAAAACCACTAAGGGCTGAACTCACTTTCAGGTCGAGTTTCTTGTTCAGAATAAAGCCTACTGAACCCTGAGCATTATGATCGGTGAGATATACAATGCTTCTGTTGAAAAATGAATCCGGCAGAAAAGGTTCTGATATAAGCACCTTTCCTTTCCCGGGAATCTTGTCTTCAGGCAATATTGTGAATATGTCAAGTTCAGGCTGCATGCGAATTCCGGATATAGAAACTATGTAACGCAAAAATAATTAAGTAAAAGCTAATCTTCAATTAAATATTATCATATTTTTGCCCGAATTGTTAAATATTATTATGCAGAAAAGTACACTAAGAATAATTGGGAATAAGGCAGTCCTGAATATAAGGGAAAGAATGTGCGAAACTCCTGAAGAACTGCTTTCTAGTCAGAAATTTCGTCTGGTTCTTGATCACTGTCTGGAACATCTGAAAAATAAAAATTCCCCGCTGCTTGAGATTTTTGGTGAGCAGGGCTTGAATGACGAGTCGGTTGAGGACTTTCTGAAAACACTCTCCTTTCTTGTAAAATATGAAAGCAAGGTTGTCCCTCACATTTTTGAGAAATCCGCCCCTTTTCTCAGGTATTCTGGCAAACTCACTAATTTTGTGGAATATATGTATGATTACTGGCGTCATTTCGATCGCTTTATAATCAATGATTCCGAGGGAGACCGACTTGATAAAAGGCCGTACAGAACATTCAATGAGACAATTGAACAGCTTACACATCTTATCAGACTGGTATACAGGCATATCCAGGAAAACATAACTGGAAGTCATCCTACCGTATACAGGCAGGTTCCTGCAGGAGCAGAGATGGCGGTCATTTCACTCCCTAAAAATATAGCCTATCCCGATAAAAAATACTGGAAGCTGAACTCCATTCCTGTAATAAGACAGATGCTCATATACCCTCCCCTTGTCATTCAGCAGCCCATGAATAAGAGGACAGGACAGTTCAAAAGAATACAGCAAAACCCTCTCGACCTTATCGATCTGAATTCCGGAGAATGGCTTTGTTATCCTGCCAAAGTAGGAAAAATGCTGATAATGGTATATTTCCATCTCGAATTTTTCGAACTTGGCTTTTCAATGTGTAACCTGTTTCAGCTTGCTGATGACGAGGATCTTGAAAGCAAACCCGATGCTCTCTTCATCTATGGAGCTCCCGGAACTGTTCTCGACGGATTATCGAAATTCTCAACTGTTTTTTATGATGATGAGGAGAGCGGCATTTTCGTTGGTGCCATACCCAACAAGCCTGAATTCGGATATTTCGGATATCTGAAGAAAATGGTGCTTACGCTTCATAATTCCATTGTAATGAAAAATGGTAACATGCCATTCCATGGAGCAATGGTAAAGATACTTCTGCAAGGCGACAAGGAAGCAACAATACTTATGATGGGCGATACCGGCGCAGGAAAATCTGAAACACTCGAAGCATTCAGAGTTCTGGCCGAGAAGCATATCAGGGAACTGACAATAATAGCCGACGACATGGGGTCGATTGAAATCGATCAAAACGGTTGCCCAATAGGATTTGGAACTGAGATAGGTGCCTTCCTTCGCCTCGATGACCTGCAGCCCGGATATGCCTATGGTCACCTCGACCGTTCAATTATCATGAACCCGAATCAGGTCAACGCAAGGATTGTTATTCCTGTGACACTTTTTGATACTATTATCCAGGGCCACAAAATCGATTATATTCTCTATGCAAATAATTACGAAGAAATCGACAGCGACCATCCTGTTATCGAACGATTCGATTCAGTAGCCTGGGCTCTCGAAATATTCCGCGAAGGAGCTGTGATGAGCAAGGGTACCACTACTTCAAGCGGACTTGTTCACTCTTACTTCGCCAACATATTTGGCCCTCCGGAATACCGTTGCCAGCACGAAGAAATTGCATCGAAATTCTTTGATGCATTTTTCAGGAATGATGTCTTTGTCGGACAGATGCGAACAAGGCTTGGTATTCCCGGATACGAATCAAGTGGTCCGAAAGATGCGGCAATGGAACTGCTGAAAATTATTGGAGTTACAGAGTAAATCTTCAGTATTTATCAGGAGCTGCCTCCTTCATAATACTGTAAATCATATCGAAAATATCTTCAGCGCTTGGCTTGGAGAAGTAATCACCGTCAGTGGTATAAGCAGGGCGATGCTCCTTCCCGGTCAGTGTCCGCGGGGGACTGTCGAGATATTGCCAGCCGCCTTGTTTTTCAACAACCTCCTGAAGCATATATGCTGTAGTGCCACCCGGAACATCTTCATCGCAGAATAGGATCCTGCCTGTTTTCCTGAGTGATTCGAGGATCATCCTGTTCTTATCGAAAGGAACAAGAGTCTGAACATCCATTAATTCAACTGAGACTCCATGATCTGTTAGCTGGTGCACAGCTTCGGCTGCAATTCGCACATTTGATCCATAGGTTACAAGCGTAAGGTCACTCCCTTCACTGATTATTTCCGGAATTCCCAGTTGAATCCGGAATTCGCCTATATTATCAGGCATTTTTTCTTTTAGCCTGTATCCGTTAAGCGGCTCTATTACTACTGCCGGGTCGTTACCTTCAAGAAGGGTATTATAAAATCCTGCGGCTCGTGTCATATCCCTTGGGGCACAAACATATACTCCCCTTACAGAATTTATCAGCATACTCATTGGTGAACCAGAATGCCAGATCCCTTCAAGGCGGTGCCCGCGGGTACTGATAATCAATGGGGCTACCATTCTTCCAGCAGTCCTGTAGTGAGTCGTTGCAAGATCGTCACTTAAAAGCTGAAGTGCATACATAAGATAATCTAGGTACTGGATTTCGGCAATTGGTCGCATACCACGAAGAGACAGACCAATACCCTGACCAAGAATTGTGGCTTCCCTAATTCCTGTATCGGTAATTCGTAACTCGCCAAATTTTTTCTGCAATCCTTCGAGAGTCTGATTGACTCCTCCTATTCCTCCTGTATCCTCACCGAAGGTAACCAGGAGAGGGTATTTCGAGAAAAGCCTGTCGTAATTATCGCGCAGAATCTGGCGCCCGGGCACTTCAGGTGAATTATCTGAATAGAGAGGCGGAACTGGTTTTACATTAAGGACCGATGTTGCCGTCTCATTATAAAGAAACCTGTTATAGCTCTCATCAGCATCCTTGTAATTTCGCAGAAGCCATCCCTGGAGCTCTTCTTTAAGGCTGTCAGATTTCTGACATGTACTGCATACATTTCTGAGTATCCTCCTGGCGGCAACAAAATTATCTTTTCTGATTGGTGCGATAACTTTCTCAAGAGTATCTGCATAGCTATCAACCGAATCCTCAGTGAAATTATCATTGCACCGGCAGATCCTTGACCTGATTATCTTAACCAGAGCATCCCTTTCCGTTTTAATAGGCTTCTGGTACAAGTCCCACGACATTTTCCTTGCGTCCTTTGCTTCCGTTTCAGCATCGGCAGAGATAGAATCCAACTCTTCAGATGTTGCTATACCTGAAGTAGTTATCCACTCCCTCATCTTCCTGATAGGATCGAAATCCTCTTCCCATTTCAGTCTGGTCTCATTCTTATACCGTTCATGTGAGCCCGAGGTAGAGTGACCTTGCGGCTGACTTACCTCTTCAATATGAAAAAGTACAGGAACATGCTGACTCCGGCATATTTCAATGCCTTTTTTATACATCCCAAGAAGCCCCGGATAGTCCCATCCTTTTCCCTTGAAAATTCTAATACCAGGTTTATCTTTTTCCGCTTCAAAGCCTTTAAGCACTTCAGAAATACTCTCCTTGGTGGTCTGGTATTTCTTTGGAACTGAAATACCATAACCATCATCATAAACCGATATTGCCAGAGGAACCTGAAGGACACCAGCCGCATTTATTGTTTCCCAGAAGTGCCCTTCGGAAGTGCTGGCATCTCCAATAGAACCAAAAGCAACCTCATTTCCGGTATTTGTCAGGCTTATATATTTATGAAGTTCCTTATTCTGCCTGAAAAGCTTAGAGGCATACGCAAGGCCGAGCAGACGGGGCATTTGCCCGGCGGTAGGAGATATATCAGCCGATGAATTTTTTTGTTTTGTCAGGTCGCGCCATGACCCGTCGGGGTTAATATTCGGAATCGAAAAGTGATTATTGAATACCCTGCCTCCGCTGCCCGGGTTTATCTCCCTGTTAGTATTGCCATAAAGCTGGTGAAAAAACTCAAGCGAATTGTAGTGGCCGATTGCCAGCATCCAGGTCTGATCCCTGTAATAACCCGATCTCCAGTCACCATCTTTGAATTGTTTTGCCAGTGCAATCTGGACTATCTCCTTCCCATCTCCGAAAATCCCGAATTTAGCCTTACCATTCAGTACCTCACGCCTTCCAATAATGCTTAAAAACCTGCTCAAGCTTGCAAGCCGGAAATCTGAAAGGACTTCTTCCTTATTAATATTTTCATCCGAAATTGCTGCTTTTTCCTTCATCTTAAATATGAATTAGATGGAACTTACCAATCCCAGCAGAATAAACAAACTTTCAGAGATGTTGTTTAATACAGATGTAATTAATTGCATTTTAGCAATTTATTATTTCCGGCTTATTCATTATCTCTTTCTGAAATAAGGTCTTTCAGTCTGTCAGAAGACCAGGTAAGGAAATTCCCCGCATCATCTGAATAGACTAGATAGGCAGCCAGTTCATGATGCTGGTTAATAAACTCAATTGATGCATCTTTACCCATTACCATACAAGCCGTTGCAATACCATCGGCTGTTGAACAATCATCAGCAATTATTGTCGCACTCAGCAGTGTGTTTTTTGCAGGATTACCGGTATGCGGATCAATGGTATGGGAATATTTGATGCCATTTTCGACATAGAATTTCCTGTAATTGCCCGATGTTGAGAGTGCTTTATCACCTATTCTTATTACTGCCTGCAGGTTTTCACCCGGCGACATATTATTGTCGACAGGCTTATCTATTCCTATCTTCCACAGATCCCCTCCTTTCGTCCCTTTTGCTCTTACCTCACCGCCAATCTCAATAAGATAATTTTTAATTCCAAGTTCGTCGAAAAGAGAACAAACCACATCAACTGAATATCCCTGGGCAATGGCATTGACGTCGAGTTTTATGGCCGGATTTGATTTTACGAGGCGGCCATCTTTAAGAGATATCTTTTGCATCCCCACAAGTTTCATCAGGCTGTCGCGTTTCGATTCTGAGAAATTCTTGTGCGCATCAGGCCCGAAGCCCCAGGCTGTTACCAGTGGAGCAACTGTAATATCAAAAGCTCCTCCTGTCATCTTCCAAATCCTTAAGGATTTTTCGAATACCTCAGTAAAATATCGGTCAGAAACCACAAACTCGTTCCTGTTCATCCTTGAAATGACCGAGGAATCATTATAGTTCGATAGCGACATGTCAAAGTTATGGAGGACCTTCTCTACCTTTTCCCTTAATTCATCAGGAGTGATATTCCGGTTGTTATCATAAAGTATGCTATAAGTAGTGCCCTGTGTAAAGCCCCTGAATCCCTGGATATCAGGTTTTTTCAGACCACATGAAGTTATAGCTAAAACTAAGATTACGAGAAAAGTTATTATTCTGACTGACTTCATATTTGCTTTCTGTTTAATATTATTTGCAGGTGATATATTTTCATTTACACCCGGAGCAAAATTAAATTAACTAACGGAATTATCTGACATAACAAATATTTACTTTTAAGGTTTTTAAGTATGTAATATCTTAATATTATGAATTTTGTTTTTATAACACTTTTCTTATCAGCCATATCTCCTTCCCGGTTGCCTCAGGATATTCCGGATACTCTGTTACTGTCAAATCATGTCTTTGACAACAAAATAAAGAGTGTCCAGCTTTATAAAGAGGGATGGAATCTCTCCTATCCGATTGCTTCCCTCAACAGCGATGAAAAGCTTGTTTTGCACTTCGACCTGCTGGGCGACAAACCGGCAAGCTATAATTATACATTTATCCACTGCGACAAGGACTGGAAAAGATCCGATATTTTCCCAAACGATTACCTGGATGGCTTTCCCGAAAATCCTGCTGAAGATTTTCAGGCCTCATTCAACACCACTGTAAGTTATTATCATTATAGCATAACATTCCCAAACGACCGGGTGAAAATTACATGTTCAGGAAATTACATAATAATGGTCTGCCCGGCCGACAAACCCGATGAACCCATACTGACTCAGAGATTCATTGTTGCCGAGGATATAGCACATTTAAAGATAAGCGCCCACCGGCCGCAGATGACCCAGGGAAACAATGCTAACCAGCAGGTTGATTTCACACTCAATTATTCAGGGCTCGATGTGAGCAATCCTTATGGCGACATCTATGCCTTTATTCTTCAGAATGGCAGATGGGACAATACAAAAAAGAACCTCAAACCCGAGTTTTACGGAAACAATGAACTTCAGTACAATTCGTTGTCTGACAAGAACATATTCCGGGGTGGCAACGAATACCGTTATTTTGATATAAAGAGCATACGTTACCAGACTGAATATATTAAAAAGATCGATTTTGTTGCTCCAAACTACAATGTCTATCTCTTACCATCTGAAAACAGGGAATTCAAACCTTACTTTTACTGGCAGGATTTTAACGGCAAGTATTATGTTGCCGTTCAGGAGGGGCGGAAGGCCGATACAGATGCCGATTATGTATATGTCTATTTCACACTCCCATCAAAACAGATGATTGCCGGCGGAAACATCTATGTTTCAGGCGCTTTAAGTAACTGGGCGTTTGACAGTAACAACATTATGACTTACAATAGTGAAAAGGGAGAATATGAATGTACAATGCTTTTGAAGCAGGGCTGGTACAATTATGAATATGTCTTTCTTAAGAATGGTGAGAATGGCGGCTCCGCTTCATATTTCGAAGGAAGCCATTATGAAACTGAAAATGATTATGTTGTGCTGGTTTATTTCAGAAATCCCCGCGGACGTTATGACAGGGTGGTTGGACATGCAATTTTGAATACTCTGAATCACATGACTAATTAACTTTTGGTATGACGATCGATACCATATTGCATATAAACAGAATGTTCGAGAGTCTTAACTATTTCAGTCATATACTCCCCGACAGCCTTTACTGAACCCGGAAGGGTGTAAATCAGCGAATTTCCGGTAATACCTGCAATGCCTCTGCTCAAAAGTGCAGCAGGCTTCAATGTACCATATTTTACTCTTATCATTTCCATTATCCCGGGAATCTCCTTTTTGAGCAGCGGGGCAACGGTCTCGACAGTGATATCCCTTGGGCCAATACCGGTTCCCCCGGTAGTGAAAATAAAATTACAGCTCTCTGCAGCCTCCTTTATTAAATTGGTCAGCAGAACTGCATCATCGGGAATAAGAGACATTGAAATATTATGATCCCATCCGGTTGTGATAAAGAAATCGTTCAGCATTTCCCTTATCCTGGGTCCGCTGAGATCCTCATATTCTCCTCTATATGCTCTGTCGCTCAGAGTTATCACCAGAGCTTCATATTTATCAGGCAGATTCATATCTTAATTTTTTCAATGAGGCTAATCCTATCTATGATCATATTCCTGTCGACTGCCTTGCACATATCGTATACTGTTAGAAGGGCAACACTTACAGCTGTCAGGGCCTCCATCTCAACCCCCGTCTTTGCGGTGCATTTAATTTCACTTAAAGCAGCTATTCCGGTATCGTCGGTCGAAAGGTCGACTGTGATTTTTTCGAGTAATAAGTTATGACATAAAGGTATCAGTAAGGAAGTCTGCTTTGCGGCATTAATACCAGCCAATTTTGCAACAGTCAGTACATCCCCCTTTGCCATCAGATTATCATTCACGATGTTGATCGTTCCGGTTGAAAGAATTATATGTCCCGATGCCCTGGCTATCCGTTTCTGGACCTCCTTGTCGCCAACATCAACCATCACTGCCTTACCTCTGTTATCTGTATGCGTCAGTCTCTTCATGATTTCTATCCTCCTATATTATAAAATGAACCATTGGCATTAAAAGAACCGCATTCAGGTTTCATACCGACTGCAAGCCTTATTGCTTCTTTATTTCCCAGCTCCCTGATATTGAATTCAATATTATTGAACAGACAGGGTTTAAGTCTTCCGTCGGCTGTCAACCTCAGCCTGTTGCAGATAGAACAATCACCGCCGTCGCCGCCATCAACCTTCCAGAAATGTCCCTTAACAAGATCCATTTGCTTTATATACCTTATTTCAAGCTCATTTTCTTTGCAAAACCGGGTAACAGCACTGGCAGAGTTCTCTTCCCGTGATTCCCTTATTACGCAGTTTATCTTAACAGGAAGCAATCCGGCTTTTTTGGCGGCATCTATTCCATTAAAAACATCTTTTATCGCTCCGGTACGTGTTATGGCTGCAAACTTATCAGGATCCGTAGTATCCAGACTAATGTTTACCCTGTGAAGACCTGCTTCCCTGAGATCGTCTGCATAAATCCCAAGCATAGTACCATTGGTTGTCATTGACAGGTCCTCTATACCTTTAATCTCAGCAATCATGGAAACGAGTGTCACTATTCCTTTCCTTACCAGAGGTTCCCCTCCTGTGATTCTCACCTTTGTTACTCCGCTTCTGACAGCCTCACGGGTGAAATCAGCTATTTCATCGAAGGTAAGGATATCATTATGATGAAGTAGATTAATCCCGGTTTCAGGCATGCAGTACTGACACCGGAGGTTACACCTGTCAGTAACCGAAATTCTCAGGTAATTAATATGCCTGTCAAATCTGTCGTACATCTACCATCTCTCCCTTCTCAATACTCTTAATACCTGATGGTACTGCAATAATGCCATCTGCATCGACCAGCGAAGATATATGTGCTGATCCGTGATATTCTACCGGCAGTACCATCCCATCATCAGTAATGCTAACAGGAATGAATGCCTGACGATCGGGTGACCGGCGGGAATATGATTCTTTCATTCGAAGAGGAAAGGTCAGCGGTTTCCATGAGCAATCCATCATTCTGTAAATCAAAGGCCTGACAAGCAATTCGAACTGAACAAAAGCAGAAACCGGATTTCCGGGAAGCCCGAACACCAATGCTTTAGGGTGTATCCCAAAGGTGGTTGGTTTTCCAGGCTGAACATTTACGCGGGAGAAAAGAATATTGACTCCAGCCTTTTCCAGTACCGAAGGAACAAAGTCAAAATCACCCATAGAGACTCCACCTGTAAGAATCACTATATCACTTTCCGAAAGTGCCTTCTCAATAATATTAAACGTCTCTTCCTTATCATCATGTGCAATACCCATATATCTGCCCATTGCTCCTGCACGCTTTATCTGCGACAATAACTGCCAGCCATTGCTGTTCCTGATCTGAGCAATCCCTGGTTTTTCTTCAGGTTCAACAAGCTCACTTCCAGTGCTTATTACAGAAATAACAGGCATTTTCTTAACCTCCACCAAAGTACATCCTACTGATGCAAGCACTGGGACATCCTGAATCTTCAGAAGCCTGCCCCTTTTAATCACACAATCACCTGTTTTGATGTCTTCTCCTAAAGGGGAGATATTATCCTTGGAAGATGTTCCCGTAAACTTTACCTTCCCCGAGGCTTGGATTAAGGAGTGTTCAACCATAAATACAATATCGCACCCAGGTGGAACGGCAGCTCCTGTCATAATCCGTGAACACTGACCAGAAGCCGGCGAAATTATAGGTATTCTTCCCGCAGCAATTGTTTCAACTATCTCCATATCTGACCCCAGTTCCTCACTATGACAGGCAAAACCATCGACTGTGGCTTTATTGAAGGGAGGCATATTTATATCACTGAAAATATCCTTTGCAAGTACCCGTCCCGGAGAATCGGCAAAAGACACAGTTTCACTGCCAGTAGGAATGACAGATTTCAACACTATTTCAATTGCTTCACTAAACTCAATCATTTTCATTTCAAATCTCAAATTTCATATTAATCCGGCCCCTGTAAAACAATCAGGTTTTCAGGAGGCAAAGTAACCCAAATATCTTTTGATTCATAAACGCCTTGCTGCCGGAACGAATCAGCTGATATATCAGCATAAAGAATTATGCCGGCGTCAATGGTAAGCTCCATCCCCTGATCTGCAGGAATAATATCAGTCACTTTCCCTTTTAAACAATTGACGGTACCCTCTGGAGGCCTTTCTGATAATATGGTAATGCCATCGCTCCTTATAAGAAGGAATCCCTCATCGGGATAGGTACCGGGCTTCAGATTAAGAACCGTCGTCTCATTGCAGAATGCATCCCATTCATTGTTGACTTTGCTGAAGCTGACCCTGAAAAAATTTCTTATACCTGAATACCTGGCCACAAATTTATTGACCGGCTTCCTGAAGACTTCATCAGGTTTACCCTCCTGGATTATTCTTCCGTTATGTAAAACACCAACCAGTGATGCAAGGTTTAATGCTTCACGATAATCATGCGTTACATGTATAATAGTCATTCCCTGACGATTAATACGGCGAAGTAACCTTTTTATATCATCTTTAAGGCTCGCATCTATTGAAGCCATTGGTTCATCGAGTAGCAGCAACCTGGGTGATTTAATAAGAGTTCTTGCAAGAGCAACCCGTTGTAGTTCACCTCCTGACAGATGATGAGTATCTCTTTCAAGGATATGTTCAATATTAAGCTCTGAGGCTATTTTATGCACCCTGGATATTACTTCAGCTTTCCCCTCCCTGTCGGAATGAAGGGAGTATGCTATGTTGCCAAAAACAGTCATATTCGGAAAGATGGCATAATCCTGGAAGAGCAGCCCGATATTCCGTTCCTGAATTTTCTTATTAGTTATATTTTCATCATCAAGCCATATTTCGCCTGAATCCGGGCGGTTAAGCCCTGCTATAAGTTCCAGCAGTTGTGTCTTTCCCGATCCCGATCTTCCGAGGAGTACGTAGTATGTTCCTTCATCTATTTCAAGATCAATGCCTTCAATTCTGAAGTTACCAAGTTTCTTCGATAGGTTTTTAAGAGTCAGCATAATCGCTTTCTGAATAAGTAACCTTCTTTCTGTTCGACAGAAGTCTGAGTCCGGTAAAGGCTACCAGGGCAACAATAATAAAAATTACTGCTGCCGGACGGGCATAATTCAGTCCGAAAGAGCTGAACCTGTCGTATATCAAAACCGGCGCCACCATTGGATGATATGCAACTATCACTACCGCACCGAATTCGCTCATACCCCTTGCAAACATCATTACAAATCCTGAAATAATACTCCTCCAGGCAAGCGGCAGGGAAATTGTCATGAAAACCCTTAATCGTCCGGCCCCGAGGTTAAGTGCTGCTTTTTCAAGCTTTTCAGGTACTGACATGAATCCGTCGCGCGCCGCATTGATAAGGAAAGGAAGGCTGACAAAGGCCATGGCAAGAGCAATCCCTGCAGGGTTATTAACAAAACTGATCCCTGCGGAGGATGCCACTTTTCCCAAAAAACCATCTCGTGAAATAAAACCAAGAATTGCTATCCCTGCGGCAGTATGAGGAAGTACAACCGGAAGATCGATCACTCCCTGAACCAGATTTTTCAGAGGGAAATCCTTTCTTGCAAGAAGCCAGGCAAAAGGGACCGATATGATGGCAAATATAAAAGTTGTTGAGAATGATACCCAAACTGTAAGCCAGATACTCTCCTGAACGTCTCTCTCCTTTATCGTTTCGATCAAACCAGTGGTGCTGGTATGCAGAAACATTCCAATCAATGGCGCAATCAGGAATATCAGAACCAGCGATGATAAGAGAAGCAGAATAAGGTTAAACGAACTGTAATATCGCATTGGAAAATCAATTAGCCTTAGGTTGCTTTATCAGGTTCCTGATTTTTCCGGGAAGTTTATCAGGTTGGTCACTGATAAAGGGGACCAGAAAGTTCTGCCCGTTTTTACTGAATACATCCATTCCTTTCTCACTCAGCAGATAGCATACAAAATCAATTGCGGCTTCCTGGTTGGTGGCGTTTTTTGGTATGGTTAAGCTGTAGTTTATAAAATCACCTGTCACCTTCATTTTAGTATCAGGTTTGCTTCCGGTAACCTCGAGTGATACCGATTGGTATTCTGACTCCCTTGACGGATCAGAAAGATTTATTTCAGCGGGAAGCTCAATAAACTTAAGGCCATGCTGAATAGCAACTGATTTGTACTGGAACATGTAATCGATTGCATCCGATTCGATCAAAGCCACGAGATCTACCTCCTTTGGTCTGATGAAATTGCTGTTTCTGGATATCAGCTTTTGAGCCAGTCCGCTTATTTTATAATATTTTTCTGCCAGCAGGAATGTAAAAACGGTTCTGTATCCGCAGGGATCCTTATCGGGATCGGAGCGTCCGTATATTACATCCTTCCGTAAAAGAACATCTATCCAATTGTTGCTGTTAATTTCAGAGGCATATTTCGATTTACTATTATATGCCAGAACAATTTCGTTTGTTGCAAATTTTATACTCCAGTCAGCGTACTCGGGAATTAACATCTTATCGATGACAAAATAATCGGCAGAAGCCATTAAATCGCAGTCTTTTTTGAGTTCAGTAATCTTCCTGGCACACACGATACTGCCCGCAGGTTCCAGCAGTATCCTAACATTCGGATTAGCCTTCTCATATTCATTCTTCAGCTGGAGGAAAGGGACAGAGAGGCTTCCGGCATGAAAAACAACTATGTCGGTGGTTTTTACCGCACGATGGCTTCCGCATCCTCCGGATAAAAACAGTACAAAAAAAGAAAGCAGCAGTAAGCGGACAGATTTCATTTAGAATATTTTTTACTAATCAAATAAACCTTCGGCAATAAACCCGACACTGAAATTATGACAGTTAGGACAGAAATAGCCGTCATTGAAGAGCCTGTAAGAGCCCCATTCAATAGAGGCTTCTTCGTGCTGGAGATCGCTCTGACACAACGAATCGTCATCGTAAAAGAGAAGGCCGGGCCGCTCTTTCATAACTTTTTCCCTGTCAATGATGTTTTCTATTGTTACCCTGTTATTATTCTTATCTAATGCAGGGAAACCGCAATCAGAATTAAAACCTTTGAACCCTCCGCCAAAAAGAAAGCTGTCGCTAATGTAACTGCAATGATTGCATTTTGCCCTCACGATGACTCCCATGATTTCAAATATTAAGTTAAGAGTTGACAAACTAAATATACAAAAAATCAATAATGCACATCATTTTGTGCGCATATGTCATAAATTCTTTGTCATTGCTTATTCATACTCTCAGAGCCGTTTCCCTGTAATAGCAGAAATTGTGGTAATCGTCTTCCAGTTTCTTGCCGTACCGGTCACTCCCATTTTATTTTCAAAGAAGTTGGTATAAAGTTTTGTCTTGCCAAATCCATTTGGACAATAGACAAATATCTCTCTCTTTTCAATCCTGAATTTGTCAGGAGGATAATCAATAGTGGCCATCCTGTCGCATTGCTCCGCAGAAACCTCTTCCTGAAGAAAGATCACAGCCATTTTTGCAGGATTGAAATTGTCCTCATAAAGAAAAGGATTTACCAATGCCAGGTCTTCCAAATCTCCTGCCGATCTTATCATTGCGGGTATTTTGAAACCAAATCTATCCTTAATGGCCGTTTCAATACGTGCAGAAATGTCAGATGATTGTAAATCTTCAGCTCCTTTGAAAATTACATTACCACTCTGAATATATGTCTCGGCATCAGCAAACCCCAAATCTCTGTACAAGGCAGCTAATTCGACCATCCTGATCTTATTATGCCCTGTCATGTTCACCCCGCGAAGGAAAGAGATATATACAGCCATTTAATATTTCAATAACTTAATATTATCAACATCTTACAAAACTCAGGAATCACTGAAAATCCTTTACCACATCGATTACTTCAGGCAGGTCCATTCCTATTCTCTTCAGGAATTCTATCTTTGGTACTCCGTTGCTGTTCCATCCTCTTCGTTTATATACTGCATCAAGCAGGCTCTCATATTGCGACTCCCGGTACTTTCTGAGAGCTATCATTTTCTCCTGTATGGTCTTGCCTGCCGGATCGAAACCTATTTTCTCCTTTAACTGTTTATCGTAGCGCTCAGCCCTCGATTCGTACTCTTCCGCAGTAACTGGTCCAGCCGCACGATATGGCTGCCTGTCATGAATCCGGGTACCAAAGCCTCTCCGAAGGTTAAATACCCTCTGGAAATTATACACCCTTTCCGAATCCTCCACCAGCCTTTTCTTGTCGAATTCCCTTCCGGTAACAGCTTTATATATAGTAACATAATTATCAACATGTTCAGGTACTTTTGCAGGCTCGTCAGACAAGGCATTGGTTTCAGGTTCAACATCGTTCCATGGAAGTTTGCATAAGCCTACCAGGCCGAACCATGTGCGGAACATGGGAAAATAGTGAAGTGCCTCAGCCTTATTCTCAAAGGTTGGAATCTGGTTATTGACCATATCCATAAAAATAAGCCATGCCTCATCATGCTGTGGCCCTTTGTTTGTAAGAGCAAATCCACCCTGCTGTGCCAGCGACTCTTTCGGCATATACTGGGAATATTCAAGTCCCTTGTTTTCCATTCCTATATCATTGAGAAATCCGGCATCACCCCATCCGTTCCTGATGAATAATTCCTTCATCTTTCGAACACCTGTTCCTGCAATTAATCCAAATCCTTCACCCCGTGCCAGCTGGTGAAGCATCTCCAGGGCAGCATCCGCATTCCCGAAATTCAAATCGAGTCCGCCGGTTCTTTCAAGATTAAGTATTCCATTCTGAAAACACTCCATTATAAAGGCTGTAAGAGTGCTCCAGCTAATTGTACAGATCCCGTAGGTATCGCAATAAAAATTTGTCTCAATTACATATTCCGGATCGAAGATTGCACAGTTAGCCCCCAGTCCGGCAGCATTTTCATATTCGGGTCCGTCAACAGTCACTTTCTGCCCTTTATAAGGTCCTGTCTTTAAGACAAAATCATCGACCCCCTTACTGCACGACATGTTACATCCGATCCAGCAGCCATCAGGAATATTCTGGGTGAAATATCTCTTCCAGATCGAAGAATCTAGTTTAAAGGATTCCTTGTGGCTGCCAAATTTGTAGTTCATCACGGGCAGCAGGTCATGATCGTTCATGATTTCCACAAGATGGGCTGTCCCAGCCTGCCTCATCTGACACTGTTTATCGTCGAGTTCACGCATCTCCCTGTTAAAGCGCCGACCCCTTTCCATAATTGCTTCAAGATCAACCACATTATTGAGATTGCCTTTAACACCGGGAATTTTGCATACAAGCGCTTTAATCCTTTTATTACGGAAGACAGTTCCTATGCCACCCCTACCAGCCTGTTTCAGCCTTACCTTTTTCCTCTTTGAATCATAAAAGCTGAAATTGAGCATCCCGATTAAGGAGTGTTCAGCCGCTGAACCTGTTGAAACGATCCCAATTGACTTTCTTTCACTATCATTGCTGGCAAACCTATCAGTAAGCTGCTCAACAAGTTCATGGCTATCGGGAGTTTCAGCAGGGGCTTCATAAATCTCGACAGAATGATTTATTCCGTCGATGAAGACGATGACATCTTTTTCAGCTTTTCCCTGAAGTTCAATGGCATCAAAGCCTGAGAATTTCAGAAAAGGTCCGAAAAATCCC
>CAIPJU010001038.1 GCA_903865465.1 uncultured Bacteroidota bacterium | reverse complement strand
TATCCCCTGGGGACCAGGAATCACCATTAAAGGAACACATTATTACTTTCAGGTTGCAGATATAAATATTGGTGTCCTCTACTCTTTTGCTGTTGTTTCAGTTGGTGTTTATGGCATAATGATTGGCGGATGGGCATCGAACAATAAATTCTCACTTCTTGGAGCCATCAGGGCTTCGTCGCAGATGATAAGTTATGAACTTGCCATGGGCTTGTCGATAATTGCGATAGTGATGATGACAGGATCATTGAGTCTCAGGGATATAGCCGAGTCACAGCACGGGTTCAACTGGAATGTTTGGTATCAGCCATTGGGATTTCTTATCTTCCTTGTCTGTGCCTACGCCGAATGTAACCGGTCTCCGTTTGACCTGCCTGAATGCGAAACCGAACTTATTGGAGGTTATCATACTGAATATAGCAGTATGAAACTGGGCTTCTATCTCTTTGCAGAATATATCAACATGTTCATCTCGTCGGCAATGATCGCCACACTATATTTCGGTGGTTACAATTTCCCTTTTATGGACAGCAGTTTACTCTCCGAAAACGCAGTCGGGATGATAGGAACAATTGTTTTCTTCATTAAAATTGGATTCTTCGGATTTCTCTATATGTGGATAAGATGGACGGTTCCCAGGTTCAGATATGATCAGCTTATGAACCTCGGATGGAAAAAGCTTATCCCTGTAGCAGTTCTGAATATGGTTATTACCGGAATTGTAATTATGATATTTAAGCATTAATACCCTTTAAAGAGAAACTGACAAAATTGCCATGCAGCCACTGACAAACCGATCAAAGATAGTCTCCAATAAAAAGATGACCCTTGCAGAACGTCTCTACCTGCCAGGCATATTATCGGTGGTATGTTAATTACAATGAAGCACTTCCTGGGGAAGAAGACAACCATTAAGTATCCTGAAACAAGAAAGGAGTACTCTGAGATTTACAGGGGAAGACATGTTCTGAAACGCGATGATGAAGGACGCGAAAGATGTACTGCATGCGGATTATGTGCTCTTGCCTGTCCTGCAGAGGCAATCTCAATGGTTGCAGCCGAAAGAAAACCAGGCGAGGAGCATCTGTACCGTGAGGAAAAATATGCAAAAGTTTACGAAATTAATATGCTCCGCTGCATTTTCTGTGGTTTATGCGAAGAGGCCTGTCCTAAGGAAGCTATCTTCCTGACCAAACAGACGGTAAATTCAGGTTATCGGCGTGACGTATTTATTTACGGCAAGGAGCTCCTTGTAGAATCAGTTGATGCCGATAAGAGAATTGATGTTTCTAAAAGGCAGACTGAAGAGGTTAAGAATTTCAAAAAAGAGAAAAACCAGAGGCACAACAGATAAGAATGAATAAAGATCCAAGGTTATGATGCTTTCAAAATATCTTTTTTACCTATTTTCCATTTTGGCTATTTTTTCATCGGTGATGGTACTGATGTCAAAAAAACCAATACACAGTGTACTCTATCTTACCCTGGCATTTCTGGCGATAGCCGGCCATTTTATACTACTTAACGCCCAGTTTATTGCAATTGTAAATGTTATTGTTTATGCCGGCGCCATCATGGTTTTGTTTCTCTTTACCGTGATGCTCCTGAACCTTAACTTCTCGGTGGAACAGAAAAAGCCTGCGATTGTAAGGTTTTCAGCGGTAATTGCGGCCGGATTACTCTTTCTGACTCTTACAGGGGCAATGAAAAGGACTGATGTTTTGTTTAATGGTATCTATGTTAATTCCCAGATAGGACTAGTAAAAAATCTTGGAAAAGTGCTTTTCAGTGAGTTCAGGCTTCCTTTTGAAGTATCAGGAATCCTTTTCCTTTCGGCAATGGTTGGTGCAGTTATGCTGGGTAAAAAAGCTGGTGATTAAAATAAGCGGATAAGATGCAGGATATAACACAAACAATTACGCACGTACCGATAGAACATTATGTTATTCTATGTTCACTCCTTTTTGTGATTGGAGTTGCAGGAGTATTGATAAAGCGAAATGCACTGGTAATATTTATGTCGATTGAAATAATGCTGAATTCGATAAACCTTCTGCTTGTGGCTTTTTCGGCATATCACAATGATCCTGCCGGACAGGTCTTTGTGTTTTTTGTAATGATTGTTGCTGCTGCAGAAGTGGCAGTTGGCCTAGCCCTGGTAGTTATGGTTTACAGGCACACCCACAGCATCGACATTGATTTTCTGAATAAACTCAAATGGTGAAATAGGACGAATAATGTTAAAACTTGTTTGGCTCATACCC
>CAIPJU010001037.1 GCA_903865465.1 uncultured Bacteroidota bacterium | reverse complement strand
ATCAATCAGTCCGTCAAGATCTTTATGACATATTGAAAGGTGATTATTATCGCATATGACGTAAGCCTTTTTCGGTTTTAATGCTATCAACTCTGAGTATATATCAGATCCTTCGTTTACTTCCAGATAAAAATCCCGTAATTTGACTTTAAATGTTGCTTTCTGCCACGGGGCAATTAAAATCATATCATTAATTTCATTCCGATATTTGTCTGCCATACAGTTTACCGCAAAAGGCAAAACTTCGGCACCCATTGAAAATCCGATAATTACGACTTTCTTTTCTCCCCATTTTATATTACATTGATCCATTAATGACTCAAGATCGCAGCCAATCTGCTCTGGCATTTTTTTCGACCAAAAATATTTCTTTGAATTTAGTGCAATTACTGACACATTTTTTGAATTCAGGTAATGAGTTACTGATTGAACTAAATTCCTTAATCCACCATTCCCGGATAAAAATATCACATAATAACCAACGTCCCCCGTTGATCTGTATTCCATGACCGGCAAATGCTTAGTCGGATGCACTTTCTGGGCAAAGAGTGGTGCATGACAAATAAATATGCCAAACAGCATTATTATACAGAAAAAACAAGGTGTAATTTTCAAATCTGAAGGTTTAAAGAATTCAATATCCAGGTTGATATTCCTCAGACAATTTACAAAAAAAAAAGAGAACTTACAAATCAATTCCGGCACTTTGATCAGAAGTTTTACGCAAATTTACAGTGCTAATTTCAAATTAATTACGCACATAATGATACTACGAAAATGAAAAATAAAGTTCTGTTGTTAATAATGCTTATTGCAAATATAGCATCAACTTATTGTCAAAATAGTGAAAATAACGAATGCTCCGGAGGCTGGGAAAAATATGTTCATAATCCTGTATTGGGAGGAGACCTGGGAACAATCTTCGATATAAGTGTTTTAAAGACTGATAAGAGCGTGTACAAAATGTATTGTTCATGGCGCCCTAAAAAGAGTATCGCTTTATCGGAAAGCACAGATGGTTTGAACTGGAGTTTACCAGCAGTTTGCTTAAGCTTTAACGACAGCAGCAGTTGGGAAAAAGATCTGAACAGACCAGTTGTAATTCAAAAGGACGGGGTTTACCACATGTGGTATACAGGGCAGGCTGAAGGACACTCCCATATCGGGTATGCCGTTAGTAATGATGGGCGAAATTGGACAAGAAAAAACGCTGATCCTGTGCTTTCACCAGATGCTCCATGGGAAAAAGTCGCTGTGATGTGTCCGCATGTAATTTGGGACGAACAGAAAAAATTGTTTCGTATGTGGTATTCCGGCGGTGAACAATATGAACCAGATGCCATAGGATATGCAACCAGCAAAGACGGTATTACCTGGGAAAAATATAAGGGCAACCCCGTATTTTCAAATGATCCTAAAAACGAATGGGAACAGGCGAAGGTTACTGCTTGCCAGGTCATTAAACGGTCAGGTGACTATTTGATGTTTTATATTGGGTTTAAGAATATTGATTACGCACAAATTGGGATGGCCCGGTCAAAAAACGGGATCACAGACTGGGAAAGATTCAAGGGAAATCCGATCATCCAACCAGGTCCCGGCTGGGATTCTTCTGCGGTTTACAAACCATTCGTAATACAAGATAATAACCAATGGTTGCTCTTTTATAATGGTCGCCGCGATAATCATGAACAAATAGGAATCGCGATACACAAAGGGGGGAAAATTGGATTCTAAAAGCATTCATACGAAAACCAAAAAATCCGCAGAATGTCCACATAAATGGCTAAAAATAATCGTTCATTCAACTTCAGATCAAATTTTATCTACCATAAAGATGGTATTCAATTTACCTCT
>CAIPJU010001036.1 GCA_903865465.1 uncultured Bacteroidota bacterium | reverse complement strand
GTTTGCAACAGCATTTGGACAAACCCAGCAAAACATTGACCTTCTACTGGAATGTGTTCAACAGATTGGTAACGGGAAATATATTGCCAATTTTGGCTATTATAATCCTAACCGTGCGGATATTTCCATTTCCGATGCAAACAGTGCTCTGCTGGTAAAGAAAAATGGAAAAATTAAAAAGAATGGCCTCGCCAAATTCAAGCCAGGCAGGAACATTTATGTGATGAAGACTGAATTCAGCGATTCAGATACAATTGTTTGGAGGGTTGAAATGCCAGACGGAACAATCAGGGAGATTCAGGCATCAAAAAGTTCAAATCAGTGCAGCCTGCTTCCCTACTATGCACCTCCTTCAAACGGAAGAGTTGAGAGCTCAGTATTAAGTCCTGAATTATCGGCACTTTATGATTCTTACAGTGAAACAGCCTGTGCCATCTCAAATAATATTTACCAGATTGACGGTTCTAATGTCCTCATTGATATTAAAACCAACAGCGGTTCATACGACAAGGCACTCTCATCACTATCAAAGAAGATTACCTTTGCAATCATATCGGGTGATTCAAAAAATAATCTTATTACCTGCTGGTTCCCTATTAATAACCTTGACCAAATTGATAATTATTCAAAGTACATTGAATATGTCAGACCTGTATTCCCTTCAATAACAAACAATTCAGGTCAGGCCCTTGACCTTGGTGATTATTCAATACACTCCGATTTCGCAAGAAAAGGCTTCAGCCTAAGTGGGAAGGGAGTCAAGGTAGGCGTTCTCTCCGATAGCTATAATGCAAAATCAGCAGCTTCAACTGATGTCAGGAACGGGGATCTTCCCGGTAGTGGCAATATCGATGGCGACCTGCTGGAGGTCGAAGTCCTCAAGGATATTACAGGAAATCCAGTTCAGCTTACCGACGAAGGACGTGGTATGCTCCAGATCATTCATGATATTGCCCCATCGGCCAACCTTGCCTTCCGCACAGGGTTCATTAGTCCCGCCGATATGGCAGCAGGGATAATTGAACTTGCCGACAGAGGCTGCAATATAATCGTAGATGATATAACCCATATTACAGAACCATTCTTTTCTGATGGCATTATTGCTCAGGCAGTTGATAATGTAGTTAGCAGAGGTGTTGCTTACTTTTCTGCCGCAGGCAACTACGGAAAAAAATCCTATTCAGCTACTTATAACCCTTCTGCTGTACCTGCACCTGCAGGTATGACAGGAACATTCCATGACTTTGGGAACGGAGATATTTATCAGAGTATCAGTCTTAAAGATGGGCAATATATATTAGTTATGCAGTGGGACGATGCCGCAAGTGCAACTAATGATTTTGACATCTACCTTGCTAATGCCGACGGAAGTAACCCAGTGGGATTTAACCGTAACAATATAGGAACCCAGGCTATTGAAATACTTCCTTTTACAGTAACAGGAGGAAATGCAAATGCAAATATCATGATCAGCCGTGTTTCGGGTACAGGAAACCCCTTAATCAAATATGTGGTTTTCAAAGGCGATATGGTTATCAACGAATACAATACAGGCACCTCAACTATTGTAGGACATGCAAACTCAAACGGAGCAATAGCAGTGGGCGCTGTTAAGTACGATAACACACCCTATTATGGAGTTCCGATTCCTACAATAGCCTCGTTCTCATCAGGAGGAGGAACAGTTGTAAACGGTGTAAGCCGTCAGAAACCGGAGATTACCGCTCCCAACGGTGTGAATACTACAGTAGCCCTCAGCTCTTTTGACCTCGACGGAGACGGAAATTTCGAATTTTATGGTACTTCAGCCGCTGCTGCACATGCTGCTGCCGTTACTGCTCTGCTTGTCGAAGCAAAGAGTAAATTTGAGAGTGTTGCGCTGAAACCAGAACAGACAAGGCAATTGCTGGAATCGACAGCCCTCGATATGGACCAGACTGGCTTTGACTATAATACCGGATACGGGTTCATTCAGGCCGATGCTGCCCTCCTGACTTTTGCTTCTCCAAGGCCTCAAATAACTGAATTAACTGTTCCTGCCGGAGTAAGCCCAGGTAAAGAAGAATTCAATTTAGTCATAAAAGGAAATTGCTTTACAGCCAATACCCAGATTTTCCTTAATAAGGACCAGGTTAAATCTACTTTTGTCAGTCCCTCCGAGATAGACGCTTATATACCTGTGTTTACCGGTAATCTTCCGGTTCTGGCTTACACTGCCTCCGTCTCGATAAACAAAAATGACGGAGGAAGTTCCGATCCAGTTTATTTCACCTCCCTTGGAAGGAGAAATATAGCAATTACGGCTTCTGATGCAGCAAAGAAATATGGAGAGACCTTACCAGCTTACTCCTATACAATTGTTCAGTCTGATGTAAAGTTCAGTACTTCAGGACTTTCTGCTGCCGAAATAAGCCGAATCTCAAAAGTCAGCTTTAAATCGGCTGCCACATCGACAAACGGTGTTGGGAACTATATCATCCGGCCTTATTATGATCCTGCTATAGGTTCTGTGTCAGACCGGACAAATCCTCTTCATGCTGTCGACAGTACTCTGCTTAATAAATTCAACTTTCAGTTTGTCGATGGCACCCTTGCAATAACTAAAATCCCTCTTAAGATTACTCCCAACAATATCACAAAAACATATGGTGGCAATCTTACAATAAAGGATATAACCTACAAATATGAACCCGACCTTACAGGGCTCAATATCACCGATGCTGACAAAAGCGCAATCATAGCATCTGCAAAAGCCGAGTATGAACAGGCACTTGCCGACAGAGTGATTCTGATAAATGGAACAACTCTCTATTCAGGCATTCCTATTATCAACGGCATTCCAATCATCAATGGATTACCTCTTATCAGTGGTACTGCAAAAGTCCTTGGACAGGATGTAAAGGTTGTTAATGGCGTGACCTATGTGAATGGTATTCCAATCATTAACGGCATCCCAATTATCAATGGTATTCCAATCATAAACGGGATCCCTATTATCAACGGACTCTGCCAGGTAAGCGGTGCTGATGTCATTTCCGGACAGGTATTGTACAACGGGATTACTCTTGATATTGTAAACGGGGTGGTTGTTAAGGTTGGCAGCCTGAGCCTGGCAAACGGGATTCCGATAATAAACGGGATTCCGATAATAAATGGTACAGGGCTGGTAAATAATATCGAAGTCAAAGTTGATAAGGGAGTTACCTATATAAATAAAATAGCAGTAGTTGACAAGAATACAATAGTAAATGGCATACCGATTATCAATGGAATTCCGATCATCAATTCCGCTAATATTGTCGACGCCACTGCAATGTTCAATGACCTCGCCTTGCACATAACCAATGGAATTCCAATCATAAACGGTATTCCAATCATAAACGGCATCCCAATTATTAATGGGATTCCGATAATCAATGGCATTCCGATAATCAACGGGATTGCCCTTGTTAATCAGACAAAGCAGTATGAATATGTGAACCTGAAGAATATGAGCATGATAGCTACAACAACTGCTCTCAACAACTCATTATCAACCCTCAACGGGATCCCTATTATCAATGGAATACCCATTATCAATGGAATTAACCCAAATATCGACGGTCAATCACTCATTACAGCTGCGAACCATCAGCAGGCTGACGGAACAGTAACCGATGCTAATGGCAATGTAATAAGCAATGGAATTCCAATAATCAATGGTGTTGCCATAACTCAGGGTATTCCAATTATTAACGGGATTCCTATTATTAACGGCATTCCTATTATCAATGGGATTCCTATTATCAACGGAATTCCTATCATTAACGGTTCAGTACCCTCCGATGGAATTCCTATTATAAACAAAGCTGCCGCTGCAAATGAGGTTCCAATTGTAAATGGCATTCCAATCATAAACGGGATTCCGATCATCAATAGCAGTACCATCAGCAGCATAAACAATGCCGGATCGATGTTCATATTTGATTCCCTCGACCTGGTAAAGGATCAGAACACTTCATTCAAACCTGTCACGGCAGTTACAGGAAACACGACAGGTACACATTGGATCATCCCGGGTACTTATCTATCACCAAATTTCAATATTACCTACGAACCAGGCATCCTCACAATCAACAGGGCTTCCCTGACAGTGAAGATCAATAGTGCGACCAAGACTTACGGAGCCGCTGATCCTACACTCAGCTATGGACTTGCCTCGGGTACCCTTATAGGGACCGATGCTATATCAGGTACACCTGAGAGGGTAAAAGGTGAAAGCGCCGGTGCCTATGATATCAGTAAAGGAACTATTTCGGCAGGTATTGATTATTCCATAACCTTCACCAATGGGATCCTTACAATAACAAAAGCCAACCTTAACATCCAGGCAAACAGCCTGATCATATTACAGGGAGCGGCTTTGCCAAAGGTTACTTTCACTTACTCGGGCTGGCAGCTGAATGATACCCCTGATCTCGTTTTCGGTACGAGCGGCCCTTCTTACACCATCAGCCCGTCATATTCAGGTGCAGCTGGTTCCTATAAAATCACACCTTCGGCTACACCGGTGAACTACTCAGTCACAGCCACTCCGGGCAGCCTTCTTGTAAATCCTGTTGGTTCTGGTACTAAGGCAATTCAGTTAGCCCTTACATGTGTTGAAAAACTTACAGTACCGAGTTCAGGTTTCTACTATGTTGCACATTTTGTTTATTACAATGGAAACAAGGAGACCATTTATATTCCTGCAGGACCCGATAACATTCTGGTAAGCAAAGGTAAATTCAGCCCTGTCGACCAGCCAACAGTATTTGTACCTGCAGGAGGCACTTTTACCGTACTATTCGATGGAACGACTCTCTCATGGCAGGTTGCCAGCATGTCGAAAAGCACTAAGACAGTAAATACAGCATCAGCAACTTCGACTTCTACTGTCTGCTCAACTTCACTTCTTGGAAAAGCTGAAATGGCATTTTCTGAAGATCCCGAAGTGGTGGTTGTCCCTGTAGCATATCCGAACCCTGCTACTGATAAGGTCACAATTGAAACCGGCGAGATCACGTGCAACTCAATAGTTACAATAGCAGATGTTAAGGGAAGCTTCTATGGCGTGAGCAAAATTGCCCAGTACGACAATCACCTTGAACTTGACCTCAGTCGTTTAAACCCTGGATTGTACTTCATCACTATTTCAAATGAAAAACACTTCAAACAGTTTACAGTGATCAAAAAATAATATCAGACTCCATACGTATAAAAATGAGGGAAAAGAGCTTTTCCCTCATTTCTTATAATTGGAAATAATACTTTAATGGCTTAAAAATATATTGAGTAACTTGCCTGAGAATAGAATCTTCTCAACGCTGAAAAGAGATTTTAATATGCATTTGCGCCGAATGGTCCTGGTAACAATCATTTCAATGTTGTTGCTTCCGGTAAATTCACAGAACCTGTCACTCAAAGAGATGGTAGCCACTGTAAATGACAGGAACAGTGATACTGTTAAGGTTAATATGCTGCTGAGCATCTGCGACAGTTTGTACCGGACAAATGCTGGTGAAACCATTGAATACGGGCAAAGGGCTCTCGACATTTCCGAAAGTCTGAAATTCCAGAGAGGGCTGGCCTACTCATTCAAATATATCGGAATGGGTTATTATATCCAGGCTGACTATATAAGTGCACTAAAATACTTTCAAAAGGCCCTCGATGTTTTTGAAACATTGAAGTTTAAAAAGGGCATTGCCAATATGAAGAATAGCATGGGGGTCATATACAGCACTGAGGGAATGGATTCCCAGGCTCTTGATCTCTACCTCGAATCGCTTAAAATTTCTGAAGAGATAAATGATTCCCTCCGGGTTGTCAGCGCCATGATAAATGTAGGATTTGCCTATTCTAAAACCAAGTCGTTGGTTGATAAGGCAAAAGATTATTACACCAGGGCGCTTAATATAGCACAGCGACGAGGTTATATGGATGCGATTGGAACCGTAAACGTAAATTTTGGAGATCTCTATTTCGATATAGAAGAGTACGATATTGCCCTTGGGTATTATGAGAAGTCTATGAAATCCTATGCTTCTACAAGCACGGGAAATTCACTCTATACACTTATAAGTATTGGAAAAATACATGCTAAGAAGAGGGAGTACCTTAAAGCTATAAAATATCAGGAGGAGGCTTTGAATATAGCCCGCCAGACAAATTCAAAACTTGAAATAGTGCAGGCTATGATAGCCATTACGGAAACATATATGGCCAAAGGGGAGGATCTTAAAGCGCTGGAATTGCTCAATCAGGCTGAGATAATTTCTCAGAACATTATGGCTAAAAATGAGAGGAGAAAAATTTACGAAGACAAGGTGACTCTCTATTCCAGGACAGGTGATTGCAATAATGCTGTAAGATATCAGCAGATGGAGTCTAAACTAAAAGATACCATCTATTCTGAAGCCACCAAATTCCAGATGGACCTGCAGAAATTAAGAGAACTGGTGCAGGAAAATAAGGATCTGAAACATACCGCCTCCCTCACAGAAGCCAAAAACAAGCTTCAGAAAACCATGATTCTCATTCTTATCATAGGTTTTCTGCTGATTTCACTTTTCATGATTTTATTAGTCAGGGCCTCTAAAAAGACCAACAGGTCGAATGAAAAACTGAACCAGACAAACGAGGAGTTAAAAATTGCTTTCGATATGCTTAATGAGCATAAAAAACAGATCGAAGCAGCTCATAGCGAAATAACTGCCAGTATCACCTATGCAAAATACATTCAGACTTCAGTGTTACCAAAATCTGAAACAATGAAGCTGCATCTCGGGGAACATTTTATTTTTTATAGGCCAAAAGAGATAGTCAGCGGAGACTTTTACTGGTATACTAATATCGATCGCCTCTCAGTTTTTGCAGCAGTCGACTGTACAGGCCATGGAGTTCCCGGAGCTTTTATGAGCATGCTTGGAACTGCACTGCTTGATGAGATAATAAATAAAGAACGTATCCTGAATCCTGGCCAGATCCTCCAACGACTGAGAAATGGAGTAATCCAATCCCTGCAACAGCATGGCGAATCGGGAGAGGTTAAGGATGGAATGGATCTCGCCCTCTGTGTTATTGATTATGATAATATGAATTTACAGTACTCCGGAGCCAACTCTCCGATTTATATAATCAGGAAAAAGGAGAACGAAATCATTGAACAAACCAAGAACATCTCTTCAGAAGATTTTATTTTATATGAGTTGAAAGGCGACAGGATGCCGGTATCAATTCATGTATCAATGGAGAACTTCACCACTCATCAGTTTACTTTAATGGAAGGTGATCTCATTTATCTCTTTTCTGACGGATATGCCGATCAGTTTGGCGGACCACAGAAGAAAAAGCTTCATTACAAAAGCTTTAAAAAGATTTTATTAAACCATTGTAACGAACCAATAGCGGAACAGAAATCAAGCATTGAAAGTGAATTCAATGCCTGGAAAGGAGAGAATGCTCAGATTGATGATGTAATGGTAGCAGGTATAAGAATAAGCAAAAATTAGTTCTTATTCTCAAGCAGTTGCATTATTTCTTCGAGCTTAGGAGAGAGTATAATTTCTGTTCTCCTGTTCATCGCCCTTCCTTCTGCTGTTTCGTTGTTTGCTTTGGGGAAAAATTCTCCTTTACCTGAAGCCGTCATGCGTGTAGGAGCAATTTTATAATCATCAGCCAGAATTCTGACTATTGAGGTAGCCCTTGCAACACTGAGGTCCCAGTTATCTTTGTAAACAGATGTCCTGATGGGTACATTATCTGTATGACCCTCAATAAGAATATCTATATCACGATTTTTATCAAGAACTCCGGCCAGGAGTTTCAGGGCATCACACCCTTTGGACTCTACAGCCGAACTGCCCGATTTAAAAAGCAGCTTATCAGTCATAGAGACATAAACTTTACCATTCTTTATCTCCACCGACAATTCATCATTATTAAACCCCAAAAGCGCATTTCTTAAAACGGAATTCAGCCTGTTGGTAATAGAATCCTGCCTTGCAATAACCTTTCTCATCTCGTCAAGCGACCTCTCCCTTTCTGTCAGCATCTTCTCCTTGCTATCGACTTCATCCGATTTGGCCGAAAGGGCCTTGCTCAGCTTATCAGTCTGCGATAAATTCTCGTTCACCAGCGCTTTATATTTTTCCTGTAAGCCATTATACTTAGAAGTCTGATCATCATGCTGACCAGTAAGATTTTTAAATCTTTGTGTCATATCGTCAAGTCCGCCTTTCAATACACTGTTTTCATTCACCTTCAGAGCCAGGGAATCACAGAGTTTATCTCTTTCACTTACAACAGTTTTAAGCTTCTTGCTCCATGTGCCCGGAACTTTGTCAGGCCTCAGATCACCACACTTGTAGACAGGTGCACAACTGTTCACCATTGCCATTATAATAAAAGACAATATCAAATAAACGGGCTTTTTCATCTTTTCTGGTTTTATAATATCTGCAAAAATATCTCTTATTTCAGATCTTTAAGATCAGAAACGAAAATTGCATGGATATTTACAGGAAGAATGAAATTCCAGTTATTTAAATCCAGGACATTTTAAAAGATATTATCTCCTTTTGCAATTCCGGTGCAATGCTTATATTAGTGAGACAGTTTGTTAAAATTAATATCCACCCATGAAATCACGAAGAACCTTTATTAAAGAGACTCTGCTCGGAGCAGGTGCTATAATGACAGCATCATCATTCAAATTTGCCGGTACCACCGGACCTGATTTAAAAGTATCACTTGCTGAATGGTCATTTCACAGAGCCCTGCAGGCAGGGAAGATGGATCATCTCGACTTTCCTTCTATAGCAAAAAAAGAATATGGCATTTCGGCAGTTGAATATGTAAACGGCTTCTTCGGCGGGAAGAAGATGGAATTTAAAGAAGCCGCCAGGAACAAACCATATCTGCAGGAACTTCTCAGAAGAAGTCAGGATGCAGGTGTATTCAACCACCTTCTGATGTGTGATGATGAGGGCCCCCTCTCCTCAGCTAACGAAAAAGAGAGGATTGAATCGGTCGAAAATCATAAGAAATGGATCGAAGCTGCCAAAGTCCTGGGCTGCCTTACTGTAAGAGTGAATTTGCATGGCGAAGGCACCCCGGAGGAGAGGAAAAAAGCCTCTGTTGACTCACTTAGCCGCCTGGGTGAATTTGCAGCGCCAATGAAGATAAATGTCGTTGTGGAAAACCACGGTAGTGTTACCTCTGACGCTGAATGGCTGACCTCGGTTATGAAGCAGGTGAATATGAATAACATTGGAACTCTTCCCGATTTCGGAAACTGGTGCCTCTCCCACCCCTGGGGAACAATTCAGGAAGGATGTAAGGAGATGTACGATATCTACAAGGGCGTGAAACTTCTTCTCCCTTACGCCAAGGGTGTCAGCGCTAAGACCTATGATTTTGATGCTACCGGAGAACAGCCAATGCTCGATTACAAAAAGCTTCTTGGAATTGTAAGGGAATCAGGTTATAAAGGTTATATAGGAATAGAATTTGAAGGAATAAACCAGCCTGAAGATGAAGGAGTGCGAAGTACCCAGAAGCTTCTTAAAAAATACATGTAGCGATCACTGACCGGAGACAATACTATTGACTTTGTCTTTTTCATATCGTACATTTGATGAATTCTGATCTGTAATATTTCTGCGTGAGATCTATTCCCGGAGTAACAAATAGCTGATTTAAAGAGTTTGCTATGGTACCTAAATTAAATTTCAGGAAATATGTATGCTTGTTGCCCGGGATTATTTTTTTGATAATCAGTGGTTGTGAACCTGAAAAGCCGTCAACCCTGCCTGAATTATCGACCCTGACACTAACCGGTGTTACATCCTCATCAGCAATATCGGGAGGAAATATCAGTTTCGATGGAGGTTCCTCTGTTTTAAAGAGAGGTGTATGCTGGAGTACAATATATGATCCCACTATTTCCGACAATGTTACCACTGACGGGGCAGGTACAGGTAGTTTTTCGAGTTCAATAACCGGTCTTTCAGGAGGCACTGACTATTATATCCGGGCTTTTGCTACAAACAGTAAGGGGACAGCCTACGGAAATGAGATTATCTTTAAAACACAACTTACTGACATTGATGGCAATATTTACGGAACAATTATAATCGGCTCACAGGTATGGATGTCTCAAAACCTAAGGACTACCAGGTTCAGTGACAATACACCTATTCCGGAGATTGCTGATAACAAGCTCTGGTGTTCACTGGCATCGCCTGCATTCTGTTGGTACAGTAATGACAGGAACAGCGATGACATGAGGTTTGGGGCATTATATAACTGGTTTTCGGTGAATACCGGCCGGCTTTGCCCTTCGGGATGGCATGTACCCGATGATTCCGAATGGAATGTGCTGACGGCTTACCTCGGAGGAGAATATTATGCAGGTGGATTATTAAAAGAAGTAGGAATGTCACACTGGGAAAGTCCGAATGCCGGTGCTTCAAACTATTTCTCTTTTTCTGCTCTTCCTGCAGGATACCGCTCTGGACTAACATCCGGATTATTTCACGCAAAAGGATATATGAGCTGGTGGTGGACAAATACCGAATATAACTCAAACTGGGCAAGAACAAGGGCTATCGAATTTGATGTTACTGATATTGCCGGAGGTAATGGAGTAAAAAGAAACGGTTATTCAGTACGCTGCATCAGGGATTAAAAATCCATGAATAAAGGATATCCTTACTTTGTCTGCCCGCAGTGTCAGATAAATTTTTTTTATGCAGTGTGGCTTCCTGCCTGAAACGGCTTATTTTGCAGTTATAAGTTTTACCATTGGAACACTGTTATGGAGATCTATCTGAAAAAGCTTATCGCAGGCGGAGAAAACCAGCAGCTTGACTTCAAATACTGTATTTCTGACAGCCGTAAAATTGCCAGGACCCTGTCGGCTTTTGCCAACAGCGATGGGGGTAGGTTGCTTATAGGTGTCAGGGACAATGGAAGTATTGCCGGGATCCGGTCAGATGAAGAACTTTACATGGTTGAAACTGCCGCTCATTTATTCTGCAGGCCTGAAATAAAATTTAATATTAAACAACACAAGGCCCTTGGTAAAACAGTGCTCGAGGTCGAAGTTAATAAAGGAAATGAAAGACCCTATCAGGTAAAGGATGAAGAAGGCCGATGGCTCTCCTATATCAGACATCACGATCAGAATCTACTGGCAAACAGGGTCATCCTCCAGATATGGAGAAAGGAGGAGAAATCAAAAGGTGTTACTGTCCGCTTCGGAAAGGCTGAGAACACTCTCATGGATTATCTAGCAAAGAATGGCTCAGTAACACTTTCGAAGTTCAAAAAGATCGCCAGGATCTCATCTTCTAAAGCAGAATCGATCCTGGCCAACCTCATTATTTTTAAGGTCCTGATTATTAACGCATCCGAAAAAGGTTTCATCTATGAACTAAATCCTAATGAATCAGTTAATTCAATTTCATGAAGCCATATCAGCCGGCGTGAGTACCGGAATTTATTGCTAAAATCTAATCAGGGATCAGCTGACCACCATTCACCAGATCATAAGTGATGCCTCCCAGTAATGGATTCTGACTTGACTTATAATAGATATTGAATCCGTTTCCTGTAATATTGAGTACTGAAGATCCCGAGATCCTGGGATCTGTTAAGGTACCATTGATGTATGAATCGGCTGTTAAGATCCAGCTGCTTCCGAAATCCAGCGCCAGGGTCACATTATTCGCAGTATTGCTGTGATTTATCGCACCCGTCAGAACTGAAAAGTTTTTGAAAGTAAGAGCCGCTTTGCTGTAACTGTCCACATGAATTAATCCTGTCATGGTCTCGCCATCAGCGACAAAATTGGTAATACCTCCGCCCGAAGCAGTCGAACTGCCCCAGCTTCCTTTGATGCATCTGATAAGAGTATCACAGCTGTTTGTAAGAGTTACACCCTTAAGAGAATAATTGGCTGTTGAATTTGTGTTATAAAACATCCCTCCTTTACTGCCTGTGTAGGTAAATGAACCACCATCCATTGTCAGGTCACCTATAAAACCTGTGGCATCGCCCAACTGACTTTGGTACATCAGTGATCCCCATTTGTCATAATTACACTTTACAATACAGTTGCTCAGGGTAATCTGGTTCGAACCCTCTACCACCAAAGCTTCGGCACCATTAGCGGTCAGGGTGGCATCTGAAGCGCTTATAAAGCCGGTTGAATATATGGCAGCCGAGTTTTTGCCGCTTGCAGTATAGATTCCACCTGCGACTGATATGGTTCCTCCACCCTTGTCGGTCGCTACGGTACTCGCGCTGGCACCGGCAGTGGATGCTGTATCGTTAACCACAGATATTGAGGCTCCACCGCTGCACATAATTGAATGAGAACCATCGCCGGTTTGTTTCAGATTGTCGCCATTACTGTTTATAAGACCCTTGCCGTAGGCAAAGATGCCGTTTGCACCAGTACCTGTCGAGGAAATCTTGTTCCTGGATGAATTTATAGCAACAAGGCTATTCACGTTTGAAGCCAGCATTACTGCATTTAAACCGTAAAAACTGCTATTGTCAGCCGAGGAGGTAGACCCTGAAGATGAAATATCAGAATAGGATAAAGTAAAGGAGCCTCCAGTGACGTTAACTGCTGAAATATCGTCAGCAATTGATACTATGGTCTGTCCCTGCTCAATGACATTACCGCTTGTCTGGCTATAGGTATCATATCCGCCAGTGGAATTGCTTTTGTTACAGCCTCCGATTCCAAATACCAGGGAGCAAAGGAAAACCACAACAAATAATCCCGAAAATAAATTGGTCACGGCAGAGAAGCTGCCTGATCCGTATATTTCTGAGTTTAAAACTTTTTTTACCATCTTACTTAAAATTTATTTCTAGCCTTTTAAAACAATAAACATACTGGAAAACGATTATCTGTACTACTTTCTTTTACAATTTCCGAAAAATAAAGCTTTAAAATGGTTATATAAAATAAAGTCGATGATGAGAAGGATTTTTATAGCAGAATAACGGATTTTACCTCATCAGTTCATCGCTGTTATACTGCCTTCCTTATTACATACCACTGATTATAAATCATATCGTTTCAATTCTGAAGAGTTTGCAATTTATTCAGACTGACAAACCCGTTTCATTTTTTCTAAAGTATTAACAATTGAACTATATTATTTTCCTCAGCAAGCTAATCTGTTTTGAATAGTGTCCTCTCCTCTTTGCAAATATACTGAATGGCCCATTTGCCCGATTGGCCTGCGGGGGGTAAGCCACCGCCCGGGAAGAGCCATTGACCTGCCATATAAAACTTTTTCAGGCCAGGGATGAAGAGATTAAGATTTGCCATCAGGTTATTACTCGAAGGAAGAAACCCTTCATAAGACCCTTTCCACACTCCGGTATAGTTCACATCCGTTAAAGGTGTGGCAATATCACATACTTCAATGTTGTCAGCAATGCCCGGGTAACGTTTTTCCAGCAAGGCTCTGGCATCCTGCTCAATCAGCATTTTTTCATTTTTGTAGGCATCGGGATCAATATCCTTCCAATTATCCCAGGATGATTCAAACCTCATCACAATTACCGATTTCCCATCAGGCGCCATAGTAGAATCAAAGGAATAGTTCATTAAAGAATAACCATGAACGGTTCTCGTCCTTCCTATGAATTGATCCTTACCTATAAAGCTCTCAACAGGAACGTCCGACCTGATTAATTTATCAATACCAAATGAAACCTGGACGATAGGGGTAAACAACTCCCAATTCTGGTATGCATTTGAAATTTTTTTACTAACATATTTCCCTTCAAGCATATCATATATGGTCGAGTGACCGTCGGCTGCGCTAATAACATAATCTGACCTTAAATCCTTACCATCAGAGAGGATGACGCCCTTTGCCTCATTATTTTCCACTATTATTTTGCTAACCCTGGCCCTTGTAGTAAGTTTACCTCCCAGGTCCAGGAACCTTCTTGTCATACGCTTTGCCAAAGCCAATGAACCTCCTTCAAGGTATCCGGCATTTTTCTGGTTGAACCAGGCAAACATCATTATAAATGCCAGGGCTGAGAAATTACGAGATCCAAAAAGTGAATTTAAGAAGTACTTAACTGATTCATTTTTAAACTTCAGACTTTCGAAATATTCATTGCAGTTCTTACCACCATATTTAATAAAAAGCAATAATACCGGCATCATTCTCAACATCGAGGCTATTGTCGGAAAGATTTTCCTCAGTCCGGGCGCATCAGAATAAGGTTTCAAAAATGCCGATTTACGCATATCATTGCACATTCTTATAATCTGTTTCTTATCTTCAGGTGCAAATCCACAGAGGTATTCCTCCCACCTGGCAAGGTCGGTATAAATAATAAATTCCCTGCCATCATCAGTAATCAGCTTTGTATGTACCTCATGATCAATAATCTTAACGGTATCATTTAAAACATCGGTGTCTTTCCATATCTGATTGAAAGGACCATTTCTTGTACCTACAAGCCAATGCAGACAGTAGTCAAACCTGTACCCCTTACGATCCCATGCGGTGCATTGGCCTCCGGTAACGGAATGCATTTCAATAATTTCCGTTTCAAAGCCATTCAGCCTTGCATAGATACCTGCTGAAAGGCCGGCAATTCCGCCTCCGATAATTACTACTTTTTTAGCCATATTTGATTTTTTATGAAATTAAAATTTTAAGATTTCTGATTTAAAGAAATCCTATTTTAGTCAAATAGCATAGATTTTACCGGCGTATTACGGTAAAAATAGAGCGAATGGCAGCAATTCCCCAAGATTTAGGATTTCCTTCTTTCAGGTTGGCAAGATACTTTGTTTAC
>CAIPJU010001035.1 GCA_903865465.1 uncultured Bacteroidota bacterium | reverse complement strand
GCTCCCCAAGCAAAGAGATCGGGGATTTCTTTGCAAAAAACACAGAAAAGATAATATCAGCAACTCAACTGACAGAAGAATCCAGTAAATCCTTTTTTCAGAATGACGACCTTTCAGTTGAATTAGAATCAGGCAATAATCTCTATCATCACCGCCGCGTGCTGAAAGACGGCCAGGTTCTGTTCCTTGCCAATTCAAGCCTGACGGAAATTGCCGGTGGTTCCGTAAAAGTTAAAGGGAAAGCTGTAATCGAACTGAATACACTTACCGGTAAAATAAACGGATATCAGAGCAGTCAGGAAGGTGAAAACAGCGTTTTCCTATTCTCTTTGCCACCTGCAGGAAGTCTTTTACTATTTATTCCTAATAATAGAACAGGCGATTATAAGGCTCCTGCGAATCCTGAGAAGTTTATCAGCGCTGTATCTTCCACCCCGATGACAGTCAAAAAAGATTCGGCAAATGCCCTGATGATTGACTTTTGCGATATTGAAGTCGGTGGCGAACTGACTAAGGATATTCATACATTTTATGCCGCAGATAAAGTCTTCAGATATTACGGATTTAAGAACGGCAACCCCTGGAATACTTCCGTGCAGTACAGGACAAATATCGTCGACAGGGATACTTTTGGCCTCAAAACGGGCTTTAAGGCAACATATCATTTCACGATCAATGGCAAAACAGACCTGAAAACGATGAATGCAGTTATTGAACGACCCGGAATCTGGTCTGTCACCGTAAACGGGAACCTGGTGCACCCCGAATCGGGAAAATGGTGGCTCGACAGGTCATTTGGCGTATTCAGGATAGGCAAACTGCTTAGACCCGGCGAAAACGACATTACTCTAAAGGCATCTCCCATGAGAATTAATGCTGAAGTTGAACCGGTTTATATTACAGGTGACTTTTCAGTGAAGCCGGCCTTGAAGGGATGGGCCATCGATGCCCCGGCTGCAAAATACTCAACTGGTGCCTGGAAAGATCAGGGATTACCCTTCTATTCATGGACTATGACCTATGGGAAAGAATATAAAATTGACAAGACGGGAGGATCATGGATTATTTCCCTTGGCAAATGGCAGGGAACCGTGGCAGAAGTTCTTGTGAACGACAAACATGCAGCAACCATTGCTTTCCCTCCATATAATGCCGATATAAGCGGCTTTATTAATCCTGGCACAAATAAAGTTGAAGTTAGGGTGACAGGAAGCCTTAAGAACCTGCTTGGACCACATCATAACAATACACGGCCAGGACTTGCTTCTCCCTGGTCATGGAGAAATGTAACGGTCTATCCCTCTGGTTCAGAGTACAAGATGAATGATTACGGACTTCTTGAAGATTTCGTTTTATTGAATGGAGAATAACCTTTATTATCATACTTCTTTCATTTTCAGAAAATAAAGGATCTGAATCATAAATTCTGTTTATTAAAGTTTTGAACTCACATGAACTTTTCGAATGGATTTCTTATATCTCTACAAATTACTTATTGTCAATATTATATTTTGGACTTTTTTGTACGATTAAAATATTTTTCTACATTTGACACGTTCAATAACCGGTTTCCCTTGAAAAATATGGAAGGCCGGGAAAAAGGGGAAAATTTTGTGTGACCCAGATAATAACCTCTTTATTTTTAAAAACTAATTCATACCCTATGAGAAAAATTCTGACAATTTGTGCAGGTATCCTTGTTTCAGCGAGTCTATTTGCAGGTGGTTTGGTGACAAATACCAACCAGAGTGCCATGTTTACGCGTCTTCAAAACCGAAATGCCTCAACAGGCATTGATGCTGTCTATTACAATCCTGCCGGCTTGACAAGCCTTAAGGATGGTTTCCATCTTTCAATTAACAACCAGACAATAAGTCAGACCCAAACAATTGGGAATAACTATCAGTTTCTTTCAGGAAGCCCTAAAAACTATGAAGGAAAAGTAAGTGCTCCTTTCTTCCCAAGTATATATGCTGCGTATAAGTCAGGAAAATGGGCATTCTCAGCCGGATTCAATCCTATCGGTGGAGGTGGTGGTGCAAAATATAACTCTGGGCTTCCAACTTTTGAACTACCAATATCTGGAGTAGTACCTTTACTGGTTTCTAAACTGGCCCCGCTTGATCAGGCATTCACTGCTGTCACTGGGAATAATCCGGGTTTTGAAAATATTACGGGATATACATCGAATATTTACTTTAAAGGTACTTCAGTCTATTTTGGTTTCCAAGCTAATGTTTCTTATGCTTTTAATGATATTATCTCTGCGGCTATCGGAGGAAGATACGTTACTGCAAAAAATACCTACAGTGGCTATATTAAAGATGTAAAAATTAATGCCCCTGCTATTTATGGAGGATCACAGATCCCCGGTGATTATCTAAGATTTATAGCCTCGGTTCCCGGTGTTCCGGCAAATACACAGGCATTGCTAAATGGAACTGCTGTGTACCTCGATGGAAAAACTAATGTTGAAGCTGATGCCGAAATGAAAGGCTCTGGTTTCGCTCCTATTCTTTCACTTAATATAACTCCTTCGGAACAGTTTAATATTGCTGTCAGGTATGAGTTCAAAACAAAACTAAATCTTAAAACCACTGTGAATAGCGGTAAAGATGGTGATGGCTTATTTATGCAGGACTCGGTCGCGATAGCTGATATACCTGCAATGCTTGCGGTAGGTGTTAATTTCAAACCAATTAAGAATCTGTTGTTATCTGGTAGTTTCAACTACTACTGGGATAAGAAAGTTGATTATGATGGCCAGGAGAAAGTTGAAGTAAACATGATAGATAAAAACTTCATAGAATTTGGACTTGGCGCTGAGTATGGAATTAATGATAAGCTGAGAATAAGTGGTGGATGGGTACACACAATTACTGGTGTTAACTCCAATTATCAGAGTGATATGAGCTATAGCACGAATACTAATTCGTTTGGTGCAGGAATTGGCTATAGGATCACTCCAATGATCGATCTTAATATTGGTGGCCAGTATACATTTTATGCAACTGGTAAAAAAGGATTCCCTGCAGATCTGACAAAATCCATACTGGATACTTATACCGAAACATATGCCAAGAAAACCTGGCTTATTGGTATTGGACTTGATTTCTATTTCGGGAAATAGAAATTATTTTATTTATAAAAAGCCGTCTCACCAAATAATTGAGACGGCTTTTCTATTTGCATTAAGCCATGAATTCACACTTTTATTGTCTCTAAATTAGATGAAAGCACTTTACAAAATATGACTCATAAAATGCTATTCTTAAAACACTATGAAGTAATCGTAAGAAGTTAAAAAAGTTCAAACTCAATCTCGAGTAGTTTTCTCCTTTAATATTTGGATCTTATGAGCCTCTTATCATTTTAATTTATTTCTAAAAGACCATATTAACAATAGTTCGTTAAGTTTTTAAGCGGCTATAGTGCCGTATAATATAAGTTCTCTGACATAATTCTTATTTTTGATAGAGTATGGGCAAATACCGAACACTTCAAAAAATCGGTTTAGCATTAAGATGTTGTGATTCATTGTTTTAATATCTGCCATAGAGAATGCACCGCGTTTCTCTTTAGGGATGCTTATCCAGTGGATTGCCTTTGCAATGTTAATAGAAGTAAGCGAGGCATTGAACTGGAAGTGTAATTTGTTTTCACTTCTGGCTTGGGAATCATTCAATCCGGTGTGCTGTTTCCCATCGCGGTAAAGGAACTCGATTTGAAACCGACTGTGGTAATAGAGTAGAATGTCGGCGGGTCTTGATGTAACATCTGTACTAAAATAGAGTTTCCGTTTATCTTTCCCATGTGCCTTAATGTATGTGGTATACACCAGCATAATATTTCTTTTTAGCGCCTTGGAATAAACCTCTGCCGAGTAAATGACTGACTCTTCATCCTCTGATACAAGCGTGAAGTAATCTTTATCAATGTTGTCAAGAATGATCTTTCCGGTGTATTTTCTCGGTCTGCCCCTTTTACCTGAGGGAGGTTCAACAGAGATATATCTTAGGTCAGCATCATCCCTGAGCCGGCTGATTAGATGCATGCCTGATGAGATTACCTGATCCGCAAAAGATTTCTTGGAGAACCATGCATCAGCAACAAGATACCTGGATATTGCTGTTAAGCTCTCTTTCCTTTCGGAGATTATCCCTGCATACCAGTCAGATAGACTTTGATCGCCCAAGTTAAGTGTTTGAACAGCTTCCAGATGAAATGCAATATGGTTCACAATATCAATAGCAGCCAGACCGCCGATTTCCAAGCCCCATTTGGCGCTGTTAGCACAGCCAGACCAGTACCAGCCAACGCCCGGAGTCTTCTTTCCAGCTTTGCTTACATAACTTGGATCAAAAGCTATAGCATATATGCCACTTCCCTGCGAAAGTATCAGATCTTTATTGAAAGATAGAAAATCAAATGGCTTTTCAAACTGTTGCCGGTATCTTTGTTCAGTGTATTTTCCAAACCTTGCAAGCTGAAGAAAATTAATACGCCCACGGATAGACATAAACAGGATCAAGGTCTCCATTAAAAAAGACCTTCGCTATTGGTTAATGTAAGGTATTTTGTCTATCATATTGGAAATGAGTGAATTATATGGTTTATATTCCCTGATGGTCATAACTTAAACAGATTGTGGTTAATCTATTAAGATACTGATTGTCAGGGACTTAACCAAATTTATTCGCAACTTATTTCATTGAAAATCATACTTTTATGTTAAAAATTAACGAACTATTGTATAACATACAGTCTTTTAACTTTTGAATTATCTGGCGAATAAGCTATCAAAATTCTAATTCCATAAAGAATTAAAATGCGAATGTTGTCGACTAGCTAAAGTCTTTAAATTCTAAAAGCAATTTTTCGTCAAAAAAGTGCGTCAAAAAATAGATTTATAAAAACAATTAAATATTTTTATACCAATTAAGGACCGAGAAAATATTTTCTTCCATTTATT
>CAIPJU010001034.1 GCA_903865465.1 uncultured Bacteroidota bacterium | reverse complement strand
TTCCACTACCGGAAGGTGAAGATCCTGATTCTTTTTCGAGATCGATGAGTGCAACCCAGTTGGCAGAATATATTCGTTCAAATGAAACCGATTTCATAAAATTCAAAACTAAATTATTACTCGCAGGTGTGCAGAATGACCCGATTAGCCGGGCAAAGCTCATTACCGATATTGTAAGTTCAATCGCCGTTATCCCGGCAGAAATCGTTAGATCAGAATACCTCAAAGAGTGCAGCAGACTTCTTGACGTTCGTGAGGCAGTACTTTACAATGAAATTCGTAAGCTCAAGGTAAAATCTGAAGACGAGATGATCAAACATCAGGAACGCGAGCTTCTAAAGGATACCAATTTAAAGGTTCAGCCTTCATTTGACCTGGTTCCCGAGGTTAATCCCTGCGAAAACGAAGAACGCGAACTGCTTAAGTTATTGCTGAAATATGGAACACACAAAATCTTTGAAGTTGAGAATCCCGAAAACGGAGAATCAAATGCAGTTGATGTGGCGACATATATCCTTTCGGAGTTGGAGGCCGACCAGATGGTATCTGTAAATCCGGCTATCAGAGTGATTTTTGAAGAATATCGCCTTCATTCAGATGACGAAAACTTCGATGCGGTTAAACATTTCGTCAATCATTCCGACCGACAGATCAGTCAGTTGGTTTCAGATATCCTGTCCGAAATGAATAAATTAAGTGATTTCTGGAGAAAGAAAGGTAGTTATATTGAGGAAGAGCACCAAATTCTTCATCAGTTAGTCCCCAAGGTGCTGCAAGAATGCAAGCTACGATACATAACCTTTTTAATTGCCCAGGCTGAACAGGGAATACGGAAAGCCGCCCAGAATCATGATGATGAGGCCGTGAGTGATTTCCAAAAACGTTACCAAAAACTTAAAACAGTGGAGCGTCTTCTTTGTGGTCATCTTGGCAAAAGAACGATAACATCGTGACCTGATGGCAATTATTTCGTCCAGATATGTTTTTTGTAAAATATAATTAGATAGACTATGAAACAAGAATTTGAGATTGTAACCAATGGGATAATTTCCCTTGTCGTAGAATGGGAAAATAAGCTTAGAATGCTTCAGGATGAGGTGATTTCAGAACGCAGAAACAGCCAGGACCGCACTATCAAACAGATTCTTGGACATTTAATTGATTCAGCATCAAATAATACCCACAGGTATATCCATTTACAATATCAGAATAGTCCCTTGAACTTTCCTAATTATGCGACGAATGGGAACAATGACCGGTGGATAGCGATTCAGAATTATCAGCAGGAGAGTTGGGAAAATATGATTCAATTGTGGAAATACATAAACCTGCACCTTGTACATGTTATTCAAAATATTAAAGATGACAAGCTGGAAAATTTGTGGATGGCTTCAGATGAAACAGAGGTTTCTCTTAAAGACCAGGTCTTGTATTATCTGAAACACTTGCAGCTGCATCTGAAGGAAATTGACGAATTAATAAATAGTTGACAGGAAATATCCTACCTCATGCAAAGTTAACTTGTTTAATAATTTTACCTTCAAAAGATAAATATGATATTTGTTACGGGTGGCACTGGAATAGTTGGGGCTCACTTATTGTACGACATGGCCTTGAAGGGGACGAAAGTTCGTGCACTAAAACGAAGAGAAAGCTGCCTGCAGCAAACCGAAAAGATATTTTCATTTTATAGCAATGACTATCAGTCTCTTCTTGATTCAATTGAATGGGTTGATGGGAATATTCTTGATAAAGATGGGCTCCGCGAACTTTTAATTGGAATCGATCAGATTTTTCATGTGGCAGCCTTTATGTCTTTCGATCCCAGGAAGGGGAGCGAAATCATTCATACCAATTGCGATGGTACTGCAAATCTTGTAGAACTGGCAGTCGAATTGGGAATACATCGCTTTTGCCATGTCAGCTCGATTGGGGCACTCGGCTCTCCACCCGAGGGAATTGAAGCAACTGAAGACCATCCCTGGCGGAATTCAAGAGACCATTCTGCTTATTCCGAGAGCAAATACCTTTCAGAGATGGAAGTTTGGCGGGGAATCCTGCAAGGTTTGGAAGCTGTCATTGTTAAT
>CAIPJU010001033.1 GCA_903865465.1 uncultured Bacteroidota bacterium | reverse complement strand
CAGGAGGCTCTTCAAGCAATGTCGATTGTTAAATACAGTTTCCTTCGAAAACTAAAGAGTCAGTTTAATTATTTTGAAGCGAGGATTATACCTTTAAGCGATAATAAAATTCTTCTGTTTATCAGGGATTTTACTGAAGATTATTTAAAGGACGCTGAGATCAGGAAGCTCTCCACAGCCCTGGAGCAAAGTCCTGTTACCGTGGTTATTACTAACCTGGATGGCGATATTGAGTATGTAAATTCAACTTTCACTGATACCAGCGGTTATACCTATGAAGAGGCCCTGGGCAAAAACCCGCGGATACTTCAGTCGGGACTGACTGCGAAATCTATGTATGAAAACCTCTGGAATACAATAAAATCGGGAAGGCAATGGGAGGGTGAATTCCTTAATAAAAAGAAAAGCGGAGAATTATACTGGGAATCAGTTTCAATTTCGCCTCTCCATGATGCCGGGGGCAGGATTATTAGTTTCCTTGCTGTGAAGCTTGATATCACCGGAAAGAAAAAGATTGAGGCTGAGATCCTCGATATGAATGCTAATCTTGAACTCAGGATAGCCGAAAGAACTGCGGAGCTTAAGGAAAAATCTGATGAACTTGAGAATTTCTTTAATGTCGCTCTTGATCTGCTTGGTATTACAGATCAGGACGGCCGTTTCCTTAAGGTAAACAAATCGTGGGTAAATATTCTCGGCTATTCTGTTCCTGAGCTGGAGAAGGCAAAAATTCTTGATTTTGTGCATCCCGATGATCTGAAGCTTACACAGGAAGCATTCTCAAGTATCAGCGAACAGAATCCTATATTAAATCTCACCAACCGTTTCAGAACCAGTACCGGATCGTACAGGTACCTTGAGTGGAGCAGTTCTCCTGCCGGAAATCGTATTTACACGGCTGCCAGGGATGTCACTGATAGGAAGAGGACAGAAGATTTTGAGTTTGAGCTTCTTCAGCTTTCAGCAAAACTGACTGAGATTTCTGTTGCTGAGATCCCCGAAGCCATCAATACTTCACTTGCCAAAATCGGCAGATTCCTTGGAGCCGACAAGGCCTTCCTATTTGACGTTAATGATCAGGAGTTGACCTTTTCGAATACCTATGAGTGGAGCGAAGATGGATTTCTGCCTCAGATAAGTAATGCCCAAAATATACCCCAATCCAAAATGCCAAAGTGGTCAGAAAGCCTCCGGCAGCACAAGATAATTCAAATTAATGATGTCCAGAGCTTATCAGCTGAATGGCAAACCGAAAAAGAGCTGCTAAGGGCGAACTCTGTCATGTCATCTATCTTGATACCAATGCTTACTGAAAACAGGGTAACCGGATTTTGGGGACTCTATTCTGTCAGGGAGAGAAGAATCTATAATGAGGCTGAGGTCAATATCCTGAATATATGGAGCAGGTTTATTTCCAGTCTGATTAACAGGTTGAACTCTGAACTCATTCTTGAGCAGACCCGGCAGAACTTCATGATATTCTTTAATACTGTTGACGATTTCCTCTGGGTCCTCGATTCGGAAGCTAAAATACTATATGTCAATAATACAACCAGGGAAAGGCTTGGATATACATTCGGGGAGCTTAAAAATAAACATATTAAATTAATGTTCCCCATTGAAAGGCAGGATGAGGTGGAGACTGCAATTCCTGAAATTCTGAAGGCTAATATCAGCACTATTCAGATCCCGATAATTACAAAGGAAGGAAAACTTATTCCTGTGGAGACTAAGCTAAAGCAAGGATTGTGGAACGGAAGAGATGCATTTTTCGTTGTAAGCAAAGACCTGTCTGATATTCAGCTTTCGGAACAAAAGTTCTCAATAGCTTTTCAGTCCGGCTCTGCAATAATGTCCATTTCAGATTTTAATGATGGCACATTTATTGATCTGAATAATACTTTTGCCGAAGTATTTGGCTTTTCAAGAGAAGAACTTCTGGGAAGATCAGTTTTTGAATTTGGATTTTATAAGGATATTTCTGTCAGGGAAATTATTAAAGGAAGTCTTGATGCCGATATTCCTGTCAGGAAGATGGAGACTATTGTTTGTACACGAAGTGGTGAGATAAAAACTTTTTTATTATCCGCCGATTCAATTTATATCGGGGAGAGGAAATGTCTTCTTATGGTTTCTGTCGACATAACAGAAAGGAAAATTGCAGAAGAAGAGCTTAGAAAAGCCCGGCAGGAGGCAATTGATGCTAACATGGCAAAAAGCGAATTCCTTGCCAATATGAGCCATGAGATAAGGACTCCGATGAATGCTATTCTGGGCTATTCCGAACTACTGGCGTCGCTTGTCAGGGATAGTACCCAGAAGGATTTCCTTGATTCCATTAAGACAAGCGGAAGATCGCTCCTTACCCTGATTAATGATATTCTCGACCTTTCAAAGATAGAAGCAGGAAAGCTTGAACTCGAATTTGACTTTATTGAAACAGAGACCTTTTTTACTGAATTTGAAAAGATTTTTACTTTTAAGACCTCTGAGAAGGGAATCTTTTTTGAAACGGAAATTTCTTCAGGAACACCGGCATTTCTTTTTGTTGACGGACCACGACTGAGGCAGGTTTTGCTTAATCTTGCAGGGTAACGCTGTTAAGTTTACCCAAAAAGGAGGAATTACCCTCAGAGTTCATATCGAAAATCCGAAAGTCATGGAGTATGCAAACCACAGACAGGAGGAGATGATCGATCTTGTTGTTGAAATTACTGATACAGGCATTGGAATTCCCGAGGAGTTTCAGAAGGAGATATTCGATTCCTTTATCCAGGTTAAGGGCAGGCTCAATCGCGGGGGGACGGGATTAGGACTTACCATAACACAAAGGCTTGTTGGATTGATGAAGGGTACCATTAGCGTCAGGTCAGAATATGGTAAAGGAAGCACTTTCTCAGTCAGGATTCCTGATGTTTCATTCCTTAGAAGTTATGAAAATTCAAAACGGAATGTTGAAATAAATGTTTCAAACATTATCTTCGGGAAAGCTATTGTACTGATTGTGGATGATGTTGCAGATAACCGGAATTATTTAAGGGACTCGCTCAGAGATACTGATATTGAGGTTCTTGACGCTATTAACGGTATTGCTGCTCTTGAGGTCCTGGAAGAAAAAAATCCGGATGTAATAATTACGGACATAAGGATGCCGGGAATGGATGGCTTCGAATTGCTGTCGAGGATAAAAACTGACGACAGATTAAAGAAGATACCCGTAATAGCTTATTCTGCATCGGTAATGAAAGAGGAAAAAGAGAGGATACACTCGAGTGAGTTTGCTGACTTGCTTATAAAACCCGTTTCGGTTTCGGAACTTTTTTCTTCATTGATGAACATTCTCAAATGGCAACCATCGAATTCCGCTACAAGTGGGCTCATGGACTTGTCGGATTCGCCTGAAAAGATTACAGGATATGTTGAGATGATGGCCTCCCTTCATGGTACTTTTTATAAAACATGGGAATCCTTTAATACCCGTCAGCCGATAGGGGAAGTGAAAGCTTTCGGTAAGGGGCTGGCAGAGCTTGGTAATAAACATACGTGCACTACTATAAAGCATTACGGAGAGGAGCTGGTTACAGCGGCTAATTCATTTAATATTGAAGGAATACTCAGGCTGATAAGGCAATTCTCGAATATGGTTGAAAGCTTAAAATAAACTACTATGGAATTTGAAAGTACTATTCTCGAACCTGACAAAAATCCTGTCCTTCTTATTGTTGATGATAATCCACAGAATCTCCAGGTACTGGGTAGCCTGCTCAGGGAGAAAAACTTTGACATCGAATTTGCTACAAGTGGCAAAGCAGCACTGGAGTGGCTTTGTCTTCAGCCATTCGACCTGGTACTTCTCGATATAAACATGCCTGAGATGGATGGCTTTGAAGTATGCAAAAAGATCCGTGCCGATGAAAAGATGGCCAGTTTGCCTGTAATCTTTCTTTCAGCTGATACCGACCGCGAAAGTATTCTCAGGGGCTTCGAACTCGGAGCACAGGACTATGTGACCAAACCTTTCGACAGCCGTGAACTTATTGTACGTGTAAAGACACATCTGGCTCTGAGAGATTCACTCGAAAAGCTTGAAAGAGTCAACAAATATCTTGAGGAAAAGGTGGCAGAAAGAACCAGCGAACTCAGAGAGGCAAATGAGAAGCTCGGGATGATGAACAGGAGACTCACTGAACTCGATGATGCAAAATCTGAATTCCTTAACCTGATAAGCCACGAAATCAGGACACCTCTGAATGGTATTTGCGGGCCTATTGAGCTTCTGAAAGATCCGCTTTCGCAGGACGAATTGAACGAATTGCTTGAAGTCCTCGATTTTTCAGTGAAGAGGCTTGAAAACTTTTCTACCAATGCAATTCTGATAACCTCGCTTAAAACCCGTCCCGACATGGTAAATTACCATGATGTCAGGTTTGAAGATTCAATATCTGAAGTTCTGGAATCATTCAGTGATGTTTCAAACCGTAAACATCTCTTAGTTAAAAGAGAGCAGGGAGCGAAGACGAAAACAGTACCGGGCGATACCGATCTTATTAAAAAATGTCTCTCAAATATTTATGGTAATTCGGTAACATATTCTCCCTCAGGAAGTATAATTGAAGTTAAGACCGAAGAAAGTGACGGGTATCTTTGCATCGCCATTGAAGATAATGGTAATGGGATTCCTGAAAAAATTCTTGAGAGCGATTTTGAACTTTTTTCCAGAGGGAATAATAACCAGGACAACACAACGGGCATCGGCCTTCCCCTGGCAAAACTTATAATGAATGCACACAACGGCATAATAGACCTTATGGAGAGACCGGGCGGCGGAGCAAGAATTGTGCTTAAGTTCAGACTCACGGTCTGATTATTTTTTTTAATGTACCTAAATTTTGAATGACCGGTGAACAGCAGCGACTTAATTGATTCAAAGATACTTATCGTTGATGACAATGTTAAAAATCTTCAGGTTTTAGGAGGATTTCTGCAGAATGAGGGATTTATAGTCGAGTTTGCCCTCGATGGACAATCCGCAATCAACTGGGTAGGCAGGCAGCCTTTCGATCTTGTTCTTCTTGATGTTATGATGCCAGGCATCGACGGATATGAAGTATGTAAAATACTTAAGCAAGACCAACGAAACAGCGAACTTCCGGTAATTTTTCTTACTGCAAAGACAGACCATGAAAGTATTATCGAAGGATTTACTTCAGGGGCGGTTGACTATATAACAAAACCTTTTATTAAAGATGAATTGATTGCCAGGGTAAAAACCCATCTCGAAATTAAACTGTCAAGGGATAAACTGGCATTATACCTCGCACAGATTGAGGAGAAGAACAGGGATATAACCTCAAGCATCCAATATGCAAAGAACATTCAGGATGCAATGCTCAGGACTTCCGAGCCATTCAGGGCATCATTTCCTGAACATTTTATACTTTTTCTTCCAAAGGATATTGTAAGCGGCGATTTCTACTGGTTTAAAACCGTTGACAATGTAAATATTGTTGCCGTGATGGACTGTACGGGTCATGGTGTTCCGGGTGCACTGATGAGTTCAATAGGAGTGACCCTCCTTAATGAGACTGTATCTCATCACAGAATACTGGAGCCTCACCTGATACTTGAAAACCTCAGATCAAAATTAATTATTGCACTTGGGCAGACTAACAATTCCCCGTGGATAAAGGATGGTATTGAAGGTTCACTTTTCTGCTTCGATACAGCTATGACGAAGTTCAATGTTTCGGGTTCGGGTAATTCCATGATTCATATCCATGAAGGTGAACTCGAAGAGATAAAAGTGCAGAAGATCCCAATAGGATTAAGTGATAAGAACAGCAATTATGTCAATATTCCGCTTAAGGTATCGAAGAATGATATGTTTTATATGTTCTCGGACGGCTACCTCGATCAATTTGGAGGACCCGGGTCTAAGAGGTTTATGATCAGAAAATTCAAAGAGATCCTGCTTAAAAACCACCTGCTCCCCCTTGAAGTCCAGAAACAAAAGCTGATGGACGAACTGACGCTTTGGAAAGATCAAACTGGCCAGACCGACGACATCCTGGTAATCGGAATAAAGCTGTAGCTTTCCTATTTCTCCGGTTCAACGTGGAGGATGTGCAGAATCCTGTGAATTATCGGCGCAAAAAAAACTGCGGTTATACTAAGAAACGCCACTCCGCTGTACAGGGCATAAAATGAAGAGAATAATTTTGCACCATTGGTTTTCATTTCTATTACAGGACCCATCCCTGTAAGGAT
>CAIPJU010001032.1 GCA_903865465.1 uncultured Bacteroidota bacterium | reverse complement strand
TTATAAGAAGCGGTGGAGATGCTTCTGCCTTTGTTCCTTCGGCAATTAACCTGGCAAGATACAGGACAGATGATGAGAATTAAATTTCACTCCTGAGTACGGAAGAGTTTATCACCTCCATAAGCGAAAGCCAGGCATTTCCCTTAATATCATTAAGTTCATCAGCTGAAAGCCATTCAACTTTCGTTATACCCTCATCGAGCTGTGGTTCAGTAATCATATCACCTTCATATTTCATCAGAAACCAGGAAGTTTTTTTCAGGTAGGATATTCCTTCCCAGCCGTAGGTATGATAGCTGTCGCAGATGTGTTTGATGATTTTATGACCCGTAATTCCGCATTCTTCGCTTACCTCCCTCACTGCACATATTTCCGGTTCCTCTCCGGGCTCGATATGCCCTTTTGGCAGATCAACCCTGCCTTTCTTTTCGATGAAGAGGTACTTCCCGGAAGTATGCTTTACCAAACCTCCGGCGGCACCCACTTCAGTAAAATAAATCCTGAAGACCCTCCAGAGCAATTGGATGTCGGTTGCGTAAATATTCAGATTTTTTATTGTTTTATCTGACTGAAAATCAGCAATCAGCTTATAAAGTATCTTAGTATCTCGGAAATTATGGAATAACGAGTACTTTTGCAGACGGTCGGGTTCTGAACTTACTGTGATAAACCTGTTTTCGAAATGAACTTTATACATAACAATATGGAAGATTGCGCAAAAAAAACAGCTGATTATCTTTTACAAATTAACGCAATAAAATTGCAACCATCAAATCCTTTTACATGGGCTTCAGGATGGAAATCACCGATATATTGCGATAACAGGAAGACACTCTCTTTTCCTGAAGTCAGAACATTCATCCGCGACTCCTTTGCCCTATTGGTGAAAGAGAACTATCCGCAGGCTGAATTGATAGCCGGAGTAGCTACCGGCGCAATAGCACATGGCGCACTCGTTGCCGATGCCATGGGACTTCCTTTTATTTATGTCAGATCGGGTGCTAAGGAGCATGGACTTGGTAACCAGATTGAAGGCTATTATCAAAAGGGACAGAAAGTTGTTGTAATTGAGGACCTTATATCAACAGGAGGGAGCAGTCTGAGTGCAGTTAAAGCCCTGCGTGAAGCAGGATGTGATGTGCTTGGAATGGCCGCCATATTCACCTATGAATTTAAAAAAGCAGCCGATGGTTTTGCAACCGAAAATTGCCGGCTTAATACATTAAGCAATTATTCAGTACTCATTGATACTGCAGTCAATACTGGTTATATTGGAACTTCGGAGGTTGAGACCTTAAAAAGCTGGAGACTGGATCCTGCTGCATGGGGGATTAAGTAAGAAATGCAGGCTATCATTATTAAAACTATCAGTCAATGAGCGATATGTCCTATTTTGAGAGCAGGAAGGGAATGGTAAGCTCTTCTGACAAAGAGTTCTATATTTTTGTGACCGACCTAAGGAATTTTGAACGATTCGTTCCTGAAAAGAGCATTAAAAACTGGCTGGCAGATAAGGAATTATGCACCTTTAACGTGCCGATGGCCGGTACCATTAAAGTTAGAATTGCCGTTAAATCAGCCTATACCCTGGTTTCATTCGAAGGGGACGCCCTGAATAAAAATGATTTTTTACTCTCACTGCTGATAGACGAAAAGGGAGATAATTTGGCAGAAGTTCAGATTTCGCTGAAAGCTGATCTGAATCCCATGCTTAAGATGATGGCATCAAAGCCGATAGAGCAGTTTCTGGAGATGATGATAGTACAGATGGAAAACTTCAGGGAGTGGGGGAATGTCACTGTATAAAGGCTATTTCTTTGAAACCGTAAAGTGAATGGCATCCATTTTCTCTTAAAAGTTTCAGCTTTCCGTCGGCTTCAACCGAATCGATACATCCTCTGAATACCCCTTCGTCGTCACTGTAATCATGCCAATCTCCTACCCTGTAAAGGCTTGAAATATAATCGGATCTTATTTTCTGAAAATTTCCCGAAAGAAGTTGTTTATACCACCTGTCCAAACCCGATAAAAGCTGGTAAAGGCATTTTGTGAGATCATAGTCAAGGCCCGTAACCATTTTCAGTGATATGGGGTTTGGGGCATTACTTAGAAATTTTTCCTGGTTTATATTTAACCCGATACCGGCAACGGAATATTCTATTTTATCGCCCATGACTGAGTTTTCGATCAGGACACCTGCTATTTTGTCATTGAAAACATAAATGTCATTTGGCCATTTGATTTTGCATTCAGGAATATAGTTCCTAAGAAATTCGCAAATACCAAGTGAGATGGCCATTGAAATAAGAAACTGTTCCCCGGGATTTATTATTGAAGGATAAAGTATTATACTGATTAAAAGATTTTTACCCTCAGAACTTTCCCAGCTGTTTCCCTTTTGTCCACGTCCTGCCGACTGGTAGCCAGCGGAGATTACTGAGCCTTCGGGGATGTGATTTTCCTTCATCACCCGTACTGCCTCCGAGTTTGTGGATGTCAGTTGTTCGAAGAAATATATTTTTGAACCTATAATCATGATATTCAGCTATATATTTCGGGAAGGAAATGTTTTGAAAGCACCTTGTTTTCTTGCGGAAAGATTGGCACTAATATTGCAATCCCTTAGGTTGCAAAGGTAAAGATAAAAATGGTACCTTTGCAGCTTAATTTCAAACTGATAGATTATTGATGAAGAATAGAACCGACGGAGCCGAATTATTGTTGAAAAGTGTTATTAATGGGATATTTGAGAAGAAAGGTCAGAATGTATTAAAAATCGATCTGCGGAAGCTTGAAAACAGAATCGCCGATTTTTTTGTAATATGTCA
>CAIPJU010001031.1 GCA_903865465.1 uncultured Bacteroidota bacterium | reverse complement strand
CTGTAGAAAGATGGGGTATTTCTCCATTGCCTGTTTTCGTTCCATTGGATGAAGAGAGTCAAAACGAGAAATTTCCTCTGCTTTTCCTTTCCCCAAATGCCGGTAACCGTATCCATTCCCAGTTTGGAAATCTGAAAATTATCAGGGATAACACTGATAGCCCGGGAGTTTCAATATCCGCGTCAGATGCGATTTCCAGAGGTATTTCCGCTGGTGATCAGGTCAGGATTTTCAATGATACAGGTGAAACTATAAGCAAAGCTATTGTCTCAGGAAGGATTCCCCCGGGTGTGGTGGTGCTTCCAAACGGCATCTGGTTAAATGAAGGTGGAGGTGGCAACTTCATGATACCGGGAAAAGAAACAGATATTGGCTTTGGCTCGGCATTCCATGGCAACAGGGTTGAAATTGAAAAAATCTGAAAATGGCAAGGAGTGGTTTTATTTTTAGCCCGGGAAGATGTGTTGCGTGCGGTGCATGTAAGGCAGGCTGCTTCATCGAAAACGGATGGAGCCTTAATCCGCGTCAACTATTCGTCTTAAGCCGTGAAACTGCCACAGAATGCCTTGTGACAAACCTCTCCATGGCCTGCAACCACTGCGAAACTGCAATTTGTATGGAAGGCTGTCCTGCATCATGCTATTCAAGAGATAAATTAACAGGCTCAGTTATTATCGATGATGAAAAGTGCCTTGGTTGCAAATATTGCACCTGGGTTTGCCCTTATGATGCTCCAAAGTTTGATAGTGAAAGAAAGACTATTCTAAAATGCAATCTCTGCATTAATAGACTGAAGGAGATTGTAAATCCTGCCTGTTCAGAAGCTTGTCCGACTGGTGCCCTCAAATATGGTGAAATAAGTGCGGATACTGAGGAAACATTTTTGAAGTGGATTCCCACAAAGGGGCTGAAACCTGGTTTTGAATTCACCGGCAACTATAAGGAGAGTACCGTCAGAATTATTCCCGATAACCTGTTTGTTACTGAAAATAATGATCAGGGGAACGATCGGATCGGAATAAAAGGAAATCTGAGCCTGCTTATTTTCAGTTTCTTCTCAATGATCTCAGTTTCATATTTGGCATGTTCATTACTTAAGGGGGTGTTTCCATCTGTAACTATCTATCTGGCCATGGTATTTATCTCCTGGTTCTCAACTCTTTTTCACCTTGGAAAATGGACAAGGGCCTGGAGGTCAGTTCTAAATATCAGAAAATCACCTCTTAGTCGTGAGATCATCTTTTTCATGATCTATTCAGGCTTATCAGTTGCAGCTGTTTTTCTTCGGTTACCTTTTTTGCTTATCTCTTCTGTTGTTGCCGGTTTCATCTTCCTGATAGCCATCGATAATGTCTATTTATTTGCCGACAGGAGAAGAAAAGTGTTGCTCCACAGCGGCCAGACTTTCATAAGTTCTCTCATAGTAATTTCATTCTTTTCGGGAATGCTAATTCCTTTTCTTCTTATTGCACTATTGAAGCTGCTCTCCTCTGTTTACACCATGATTCGACTCCGTGAATCATTTCCAAGGCTTGAGCTAAGGTTCAGCCGCTTTTCTCTGCTTTTAATATCTGGAGCAGGACTTCTCTCAGGAATAACAAATCTCAATTTGGTACTGCTATCGGTTTTCATTACAGGTGAGCTTCTCGACAGAATATTGTTTTATATTGAATTCAGCCCATTGAATATTAAATCATCAATAATAAATCATTTAAATAGTAAAAGAAATGAAAAGGAAAGAGGTCAATAGTACAAGGATGCCTGTTTATCGCGATTCGGGTTTCGAGCTATATAATGCTGAATCGACAAAAAAAGCATTCGCAGGAGAAACAGAGCACGAAAGAGAGCCGGAACAATATATTTACTCAAGATACAGAAACCCTACAGTTGTCTCTGCCGAAGAGATTATCATGGAGAAGGAGGGATCAGACTGGGCGCTCCTGACTCAATCGGGAATGTCAGCTATTGATGTTGCCCTGTCAGTTTTCCAACGGGGAAGTAAAACAGGTCCCTGGCTCTTCTTTTCAGAAATATACGGAGGAACCATATCTTATATAGAATGGGTGCTTAAAAACCGGAGAGGCCTTGATATTCATTATTTTAATCCTGACGGAGAAGCCTATAACCTCGGGGAACTGGAAAAAAGGATCGTGGCTTTGAAACCTGAGTTAATCTTTATCGAGACTGTTTCAAACCCCATGCTTATTGTAGCTGATGTAACTGAAGTCATCAGGCTAGCAAAAAAATATGGTTCCAGTGTCATTGTGGATAATACATTTACAACTTCCATTCTGTACAAGCCTCTTCAGGAAGGAGCCGACATTGTTATCCATAGCGCGACCAAATACCTTTCAGGGCATGGGAATATCACAGCAGGAGTCATCTGTGGAAACGACAAAGGTATTATGAAGGCAGCTATTGAATACAGGAAATTCACCGGACACATGCTCTCGCCCGATGACGCATACAGGTTGCAGACTCATCTGCAGACCTTTGAATTGCGGTTTAATCAGCAATGCAGGAATGGCTCGGATCTGGCACTCTTACTTGAACAATCGCCGGTCATTTCAAAAGTACTCTATCCTGGATTAAAAAATCACAGTACCCACTGTAATGCTGTTAAACTATTTGGAAGCAGAGGCTTTGGAGCGATGATAACCTTCGACTTTGCCGGGAAAAACGATGAGCAGAAAAGAAAAAGAAGAGACAACTTTATTGAATTTGTATCGGGTCAGATAAAACTTGTCCCGACCCTGGGAGATCCTCATTCAATTCTTATGCCGGTTGAAGCCGTCTGGGGCTACAAATATCATGAACCTGGAATGATCAGACTTTCAGTTGGCTTTGAGGATATCGGCAATCTTAAATCAACTATTTCGAAGGCGCTTAATGCCATTGAATCAGAAGGTTGAAACTAATCAGAAATAATGAACGGTTACCGCCAGTCAACCGGATCTATACCATGTTCCTGCAGGTAGCTGTTACATTTGCTGAAGTGTTTGTTTCCAAAGAAACCACGCATTGCCGAAAGAGGTGAAGGGTGCACAGATTCAAGCACCAGGTGCCGGGATCTGTCGATCGATTCGCCCTTTTTCTGTGCGTAGGCTCCCCAGAGGAAGAAAACTATATTCTGCTTTTCACTGTTAATTATTGATACAGCTCTGTCGGTAAACTCTTCCCATCCCTTTTTCTGATGCGAACCAGCCATGTGCTCCCTGACCGTCAGCGTAGCATTAAGCATCAAGACTCCCTGTGAGGCCCACCTTTCGAGATTACCCGAAGCGGGGAGCGGCAGTCCAAGGTCGGATTGGATCTCTTTAAAAATATTAACCAGACTTGGCGGAAAATCTACTCCATTCCTTACCGAAAAACAAAGGCCATGAGCCTGTCCCGGGCCATGATAAGGATCCTGCCCGAGAATTACAGCTTTCACCTTATCCAAAGAGCAAAGGTTGAAGGCATTGAATATGAGACCACCAGGAGGATAGATTACTCCCGATTTATACTCATTCTTCACAAATTCAGAAAGTCTTACGAAATAATCTTTCTCAAATTCTTCCCTAAGCCGAATCTTCCATGAAGCTTCTATTGTGACATCCATGTTGGGTTATTCTATTAGCTGTAGTATTCAATCGACGATTTAAATATAACAAATTATAATCCTTTGAAATAATTTGACATCTCTGTAAAACCATATAATTTTGGATGTCATAAAAGAAAATAAATGGCTTACGAAATAGAAAAAAAATTCCTGGTTAAAGGCGAATTCATTAACCTGGCCACAAAGGTAATTGAAATTATTCAACGCTACCTGGTTAAAGAACCTGATAAAACTATTCGTATTAGGATAGCAGGGGAGAAGGGTTGGCTGACAATCAAAAACAGTGCGCGTGAAGGCTCTTTTACCCGAAATGAATGGGAAATACCTTTAAATATTGAAGATGCCAGGGAACTGATGAATATATGTCTGCCAGGTCAGATTATTAAGACGAGATATCTTATCCCCTCAGGAAATCATATATTCGAAGTAGATGTGTTTCACGATAGAAACGAAGGTCTTGTTATCGCTGAAATTGAGCTTGAGTCGGAGGATGAACCTTTTGAAAAGCCGGAATGGCTGGGAGAGGAAGTTACTGGCCAAAAGGAATATTACAACTCCTGGCTGGCGAAATAAACACTTTTCTTTGGAGTTTATTTCTTAAAGATAAAATATACAGCAAGTATAAGAAAGCAAAATCCTATCAGATGGTTTAATCTGAACTGCTCATTCCTGAATACCAGAAGAGTAAATATCATGAAGACAGAGATGGAAATAACTTCCTGGATTACTTTGAGTTCAACCAGTGAGAAAGGGCCTCCGTTTTCCTTGAATCCCATCCTGTTGGCTGGAACCTGGAGAGTATATTCAAAGAAAGCTATTCCCCAGCTAAGCAATATCACCGCCAAAAGGCTCATATTTTCGAAGCGGCTCATCGTCTTGAGCTTAAGATGACCGTACCAGGCAACAGTCATAAAACCATTCGACATCATGAGCAAAAGCACAGTATTCAATCCCTTCATTTTCCCGGTATTATAAGATCTATTTTAAAAACAACCTGATTTTAAAGTGTTTTTGAACAGATCAGTTTTGGATCGCCCGGAGCATAATAGCCGGGAGACAGGCCCCTTAGTAACTCAGCCATGGTTACCGGTTCAGATCACCAAGAATTCGCCTGATGACATCAGCAAAATCGAAGCCTGCCTCGATGGTTGCCGCCATAAAGCCACTGTCGGGCGACATACAGGGGTTGGCATTAATCTCAATAACATACACATTTTCCTCATTATCAACCCTTACGTCGACCCTGGCATATCCTTTCAAACCAAAAAGATTCCAGCACGATTTAGCAGTATCTTTTAGTTTTCTTTCCAAATCAACACCCAGTTTCCCGCCCGGAAAATTCCTGACAGTATTCACATATTCATAACTATCAATGTCCCATTTAGCCCTGAAATCCATAATCCTGGGCCTCTCCTGAAAATCATTAAAGATTATCTCGGCTGGTGGCAATACCTCAGGACCCTCCTTACCGGTCAGCACACTAATATTGAATTCGCGTCCTTCAATGTACTCCTCAACAAACCAGTGAGAATCATCAAGTTTATTAAGTCTTTCAACGCTGAGTTCATTATGTGTAAAAACTGATTCTGCCGTAATTCCAAGTGAACCATCTTCCCAAATAGGCTTGAGAATGTATTGAAGGCCTTCTGTAAGCATAGCAGATTGGGAAGGCAGAAAGGCCTGAGGATTCCTTATTCCGGCATTTTTAAGAAGGTTACTGGCAAGTTTTTTATTAGTGGTCACAAAAATAGCCTCAAGCGGATTTCCCGAATAAGGGATTGAATAAAGATTCAGGAGAGCTGGTATAAAATAATTTATCTCTCCTTTATTATTTATTGATTCAACCAGGTTGAATACAAAATCGTGTTTTTCTGATGCAAGTTCAGCTATCTCAACCATGAAGTTGGCTGTAATACCCTTTCTGCTTACTTCAGTTCCTATCTCAAGAAGGTATTTCTCAACGTGGATCACCTGATCGATAACATCAAGCTCATCGGCCAGTGCGTCTTTACCAGGTTCATTATATATAATGCAACATTTCATTATCGGTCGTAATTATGATGATGTGAACCGGCAAATTTAGCCGGCAATAGGTGAATAAATTTTAAAGGCTATTGGTCCTTTTAATGGCCTCCTTCATGATCATTTCAAGAAGCTGTTGGTACTCAATGCCATACATACGTGCGAGAATAGGCAGATCAGAATGAACAGGGTTAAGTCCTGCAAGCGGATTGGCCTCAATGAAGCAGATCCTTCCATTTTTGTCAGCTTTCAGATCAACTCTTCCTGCGTCGACTGCCCCGAGCGCATTCCATGCCTTAACAGCTACCGTCTTGCATTCATCTTCGATATCATTATCCAGGGCTTTGTAACTGCAATAGTTCTGATAGTTCTCTTTAACCTCAACTGAATAGGGCAGGTTACCGGCAGTTATTACCTCCATCCCGCCAATCGCAATTGAACTTAAACCACTTCCAACAATGCCTACAGTGAATTCTCTGCCGGGAAGATACTCTTCCACAAGCGCTGGTTGCCTGAATTCCTCTAAAATCCATGTAACCATCTCTTTCAATTCATCCTTTGAACTTACAAGGCTCTTCTCAGTTATCCCTTTACCTGTGCCTTCAGATACCGGCTTAACGAAGAGTGGAAAGTCAAGGTTAATCTTATCAATATCATCGGGATTATGTACAAGAAGTCCTTTGCTGACAGGCACACCTTCAGCAGCAACAACAAGTTTTGCCAGGTGTTTGTTAAGTGAGACCCCCATTATTACAGGGCCGCTGAACACGTACGGAATCCTGTACTGGTCAAGAAGTGCAGGGACAAGCGATTCTCTTCCATCGCCATACAAGCCTTCGGCAATATTAAAAACCATATCCCACTTTTTACCGGCAGCAAGGGCCTCAATAAGCTGAAAAGCATTGCCAATGGGATCTGTCTCGAAACCAAGGTTTTTCATGGCCATATCAATGGCGTCAACTGTCTCCTGCTTATCGAATTCGGCAGTTTCATCCATGGTAAACCCACGGTCAAGATACCACGACCGCAGGTCAAACGTTATACCAATCTTCATTTAATTGCACTATTTTTCAGGATATTCACACAACTCACCTTTATAGTTGCGCAGCACTATATGCTCATCATTATGCTCTACAACATATTCAGGGAGCAAAGGAATCTTACCACCTCCGCCAGGAGCATCAATCACAAAAGTAGGTACGGCATATCCACTGGTGAATCCTCTCAGTCCCTTTATTATTTCAAGACCTTTTTTAACGGTAGTCCTGAAATGACCCGATCCGGGGATAAGATCACACTGGTATAGATAATATGGTCGGACTCTGACTTTTAAAAGCTTATGCATCAGCTCTTTCATCACCGGTACATTATCGTTGATACCTTTTAACAATACTGTCTGGCTGCCAAGAGGGAATCCACCGTCAGCAAGCTTATTGCACGCTTTGGCACACTCTTCTGTTATTTCAGCCGGATGAGAAAAATGGAGACTCAAAAACAGAGGATGATATTTTCGGAGTACATTTATCAGATTATCAGTTATTCTCTGTGGAAGAACAACAGGAATCCTGGTTCCGATCCTTATCATCTCAACATGTTCAATGCTCCTGATACTGGATAATATATAGTCGAGTGTCTCGTCATTAAGTGTCAGTGGATCTCCGCCACTGATAAGAACATCTCTGATTTCTGTGTGGCTGGCTATATAGTTGAAAGCCTTTTCAAAATCCTGCCGACCCAGTTTATCCAACCTGCCGACAGAATGTGATCGTGTACAATACCTGCAGTAATTAGAGCATACCTGTGTAACGGTAAAGAGAACTCTGTCGGGATACCTGTGAACAATTCCCTTCACAGGTGAAAATGATTTTTCATGCAGGGGATCAGACTGTTCAGTGGAAGTCTGAAGAAGCTCTTCCAATACCGGAATGACATTGCGCCTAAGGGGGTCAGAGTAATTGCTGTCGTAAATCAGAGAGGCAAAATAGGGAGTGATTCTTAAAGGAAGACGGCCCTTCAGGTTGTTAATGGCCATGATCTCCTTATCCGAAAGTTTCATAATCTTGTTCAGATCGTCGATGCTTGTGTAAGCATTCCTGAGCTGCCATTTCCAGTCATTCCAGGAATCGGGTGATGTTAGGGGGAAGAAGCGTCGGATGAACTCCGAACTTCGTTTGCTTACTAACTGTACTGGGATTTCGTTATGCGAAAAATACGTGGTTTTCGCGCCAGGCTCTTCATCAGAAGAGCAACCCACGAGGCGACTCTCTCCATGGAGTGTCGTAGCCTCATTGTTGTTAGTGTTCATAGCAGAGGATGAGATAATTCACCTTTCTTTTTAATGTTTTAATTGTTTTAAATTAATTACTGTTTGTCAAAATAATTAGGGACGAAAATAAATAATCTATTCATACAATGTACCATGGTTGTAACATAAATATTAACACTCATTCATTTTTATTAACAAAATAGATTTTCCATATCTTATCACATTACTTTAATAAATTGAATATATGATTGTTAGCGTATTTTATCAACTCAATTTATTTTGTGAGAAAAGTAAGTTTTTTTCGTCTTTTTTATCACTTTTTTAATGTTTTTTTCTGTTATTCTTTTAACAACGGAAAAACAGTGTTTTTAACATGTAATAAGTGCATTCTGTTCCGAAAAAATTGATCATTATCAGGATATAATTCCACTTATCTGCTTTGCTAAAATTCGTCCCCTTTTCGGCCAGATACATTATGTCTTTTGTTCAATTACCTATAAAGCGACTGTTTATTAAATTTATTGTAATCAAATATTTTTATTTTAAAGAACATCATGCAATCTAAATTGAAATACTTTTGCATCCGAAGAATTTCAGCCAGAAGCAAATTAAAGGGTAAACAAGGAGGCAAATGAAGAAGGGGATTTCAATTATCCACAAGGAAAGTATTGTCAAAGAATTCTTTAGAGATGTTTCTGAAGCCATTTCGGGCAGTGAGCAGGATTACACAGAAGGCAAACTCGGCCGTGCAATAATTTTGCTATCGATCCCTGCAGTGCTTGAAATGATTATGGAATCAATATTCGTCATCTCCGATATCTGGTTCGTTTCAAAACTTGGTTCTGATGCCGTAGCTACAGTTGGTCTCACCGAATCAGTAATAACCATCATCTATGCCATTGCCCTGGGACTAGGAACTGCCACAACATCAATGGTATCGAGAAGGATCGGTGAAAAAAACAACAATGAGGCATCTGTAACAGCATTCCAGTCAATTCTGCTCGGACTTTTTATCTCATTAATAATAGGTATCCCTGGCGCTTTTTTTGGTGCTGATCTTCTTAGAATCATGGGGGCTTCCGGCAAGATAGTAAGTGACTATTCCGGCTATACCCGGATAATGCTCGCAGGAAATGGAGTTATTATGATGCTTTTCATCATAAATGCCATCTTCAGGAGTGCCGGCGATGCCGCTGTTGCCATGAAGGTTCTCTGGCTTGGCAACATAATTAATATTATCCTTGATCCCTGTTTCATCTTCGGTCTTGGCCCATTCCCTAAACTGGGGGTCACAGGTGCTGCTGTTGCAACTACATGTGGAAGGGGCGCCGCTGTGTTGGTTCAGTTTTATCTTCTGTTCAGAGGGAATAAGAGGATAAAACTGTCATTCAACCAACTAATGATTGATTTTAAAATAATGGGAAAGATCCTCAGGCTTTCAATAGGAAGTATCGGACAGAACATTATTGGAACAACAAGTTGGATAGCCCTTGTAAGGATTATTTCAATGTTTGGAAGTGAAGTTGTTGCAGGTTATACAATTGGAATCAGGATAATCGGATTTACACTCCTCCCTTCATGGGGGCTCAGTAATGCCGCCTCGACACTCGTCGGACAAAACCTTGGGGCAAAAAAACCTGAGAGAGCCGAAAAATCAGTTTGGGTAACTGGCTGGGTGAATATGATCCTGCTTGGCTTTATCGGAGCTATTCTCGTTCTGTTCCCGGAATTTTTTATCAGAATATTTATAAAAGATGAAAACGTAATAGTATCAGGGGTCCTTTGCCTTAGGATTGTCAGCCTTGGTTACATTTCGTACGGTCTTGGAATGGTATTGGCCAACTCATTCAACGGTGCCGGTGATACTTCTACTCCATTAAAAATAAACATCGTCGCATACTATCTTGTTGAAATTCCACTGGCGTGGCTGCTTTCAATATATGCCGGAATGAGAGAGGAGGGAGTCTTTATTTCAATAGTTGTAGCGGAAACCTTACTTACAATTATCGCATGGCTGGTATTCCGGCGCGGAAAATGGAAGCTAAAAGAGGTCTGAGTTCAATTTCCCGGTATTGTGAAATCAAAACAGACTAATCTTCAGCTCTTCCCGGGCTTCGCCTCTGTTTTTTAATTATACTGTGTGCCATTTTTTCATTAAGTCTCCTGAGTTTTGAACTATATGACGGTTTTGTAGCTCTTCGTAAGGGCTGAACAGTAAGGGCTTCTGCGATTAACCGGTAGAACTTATCTGTTACTGCCTTCCTGTTCATGACCTGTGTCCGTTCCGACTGAGATACAAGTATTAGTTCTCCAGCCGAATTGATTTTGTTTTTCAGCTTATGGAATATCAGAGCTTTTTCTTCTTCGGTAAATAACAGAGTCTGCCCCAGGTTGAACCGAAGTTCCACCTTCGAGCTGACCTTATTGACATTCTGTCCACCGGGGCCACTGCTCCTTGATGTTGCAAAACAAAATTCTGCAACCACATTCCGCATCATTATATCTTCAGGTGTCATTGCAAAGCTTTTATCTACAAAAAGAATAATGCCACCCCGGCAACGCTTATCAGCGAACCAATGATTTCACTGGCAGTAACCTTCTCCTTAAGAAATGCCACTGCCGGAATTATGATAAATACAGGTACGAGAGCCATAATGGTCGATGCAATACCTGCTTCAGTATATTTAATAGCCACAAGCGAGAATGAAACGCCCAGGAAGGGACCAAAGAATGCTCCAAGACTGGTTAGCATCATTCCATTCCTGTTTTTCAGTGCTTTAAAAACATAAGCCCATCTGGCAAGTACGGTTACGAGTATTGTGTATCCGAATATTCCGGCTATAATCCTGATTTGAGTAGCTGCAAAAGGATCGTACCCGCGCATGCCTAATTTACTGAGTACAAGTCCGAGAGCCTGACCAACTGCGCCACCCAGAGCGAAGAGAATTCCTTTAGGAGCCAGCTTAAGTGAAAGTTTTTCATCCTTACTTTTCCGGCTGAAGATCGCCATCGTGATCCCTGCAAATGTGAGTGTCATACCAAAAAGATGGAAAAGTGTAAGCCTTTCACCCAGAATGAGAAAGCTGAAGAAAGCAGTGATAGGAGGGACCAGGGTCATTATCAGCATCGAAAACCTCGATCCGATTATCATGTATGATTTAAACAGGAATAGGTCGCCAAAGACAAAACCTATCAGTCCTGACAGAACTAGCCATTTCCAGTTTTCATAAGTGGCATCCGACGGAAACAGTAAGCCCCTGTGAATAAAACTGAAGAGACTAAGAAAAATAAAACCAAGTACCAACCGGAGGATATTTACAGCAACCGAACCTATTTTGTGGCTCGCAGATTCAAAAGCCAATGAGGTGACAGTCCAGAAGACAGCCACAAGCAACGCTGCAAATTCACCAAGGTGATCATTGAAGAAAGTCATGACCTGTATATTAAATAAAACTGGCCTGAAAAATCAGGCCAGCAAAAATAAACTTTATTCCCGGGATATCTAACTATTCGGGGTATTCAAAAACATAATCTCCTGATCCCGCAGAGAATGATAGTTTTCCGGGTGTTCCATTAACCGGTGTGATACTCTTATCTTCAGCAAGTGGCTTTCCGTTTAATATTACTCCGGAAGCATCACCAATAGGAATTACAATTGTTGCAGTTGTGTTTGCCGGAATCTTAGCTGCTATTTTAATTTTTGAGCCTGTTCTTTCCCATCCTGATTCTACTTTTCCATATGGACTTTCATAAGAAGCCTTTGAAAATGCAAGTTTCTTTGTCGGATGCGGCTGAATAATCAGCTTTTTATAACCAGGGGAAGATGTTTCAATACCAGCTGATACCCTGTACATCCAGTCGCCGATAGCGCCATAAGCATAATGATTGAAGGAATTCATCCCTGTATCCTGAAATGTGCTGTCGGTTTTCTGACCGTCCCATCTTTCCCAAATAGTTGTGGCGCCCATCTTTACAGGGTAAAGCCATGAGGGATATGATTCCTGCAGAAGAAGATCATATGCAACATCCGAATATCCATTATCGGAGAGTACATGACAAAGGTATACAGTACCCAGAAATCCGGTTGAGAGATGGTTGCGCCTGCTCTTAATATCTTCTACAAGGAAATTGGCAGCCTTTGACCTTAGTTCTCCTGGCAGTAAATTGAACATAAGCGAGAGAACATATGATGTCTGAGAATCGGTCCCGACTCTTCCGGCCCTTGTAACATATTCATTAATAAAAACTTCTTTTATCTTTCCAAAAAGGTTAGTGTAAATCTTAAAATCTTCATCTTTCCCCAGTTCTTTTGCAGCAGCTGCGAGTAAATCGACAGAATGTGCAAAGAATGCTGTGGCAATAAAATCAAGTTCTGTGAAACCATCGGGCTCTGTGTGTTTGTTAACAGGGGGGTGATAAAAAAGCCAGTCACCATATTTGCTGCCACCTTTCCATATGTAACTATCACCCGATTTCTTCCTTATATATTCAACCCATGCCTTCATTCCGGGATACTGATTCTCGAGTAACCGCCTGTCGCCATATACAGTATACATTGTCCATGGTGCTATAACAGCAACATCACCCCAGCCTGCAGAGGGTTGGGCTGATTTTGCACTCTGGGGATTGAGCACATCAGGAATAACGTCGGGTACTTCGCCTCCCTCTTTCTGATCGGCTGATATATCCTTCAGCCATTTTGTAAAAAATGATGATACGTCCAGGTTGAAAGCAGCAGTCCGGCAGAAGGCCTGTGCATCGCCAGTCCATCCAAGCCTCTCGTCCCTTTGCGGGCAATCGGTGGGAATATCGACAAAATTGCCTTTCTGACCCCAGCGTATATTATGCTGCAACTGGTTAAGTTCCTGACTTGAGCTTTCATAGCTTCCTGTGACAGCCATGTCGGAGTGAATAACAACGCCTGTAAGGTTTTCAGGTTTAAGATCACCGGGAAAGCCGCTTACTTCAACATACCTGAAACCCATAAATGTGAAACTCGGTTCGTAAACCTCTTCACCTGTTCCTGCAAGCGTGTATGTAAGCTGACATTTGGCTGAACGTAAATTTTCTGTATAGAATTCACCATATTTATCCAGAACCTCGGCATGACGAAGCGTCACAACTGTTCCTTTGGGACCTGAGACCTTTAACCTGATCCATCCTACCATATTCTGCCCCATATCGGCGACCAGTTTCCCTGAAGGTGTCTTAAAGATCTTTATGGGCTTTAGTTCTTCTATCTTCCTTACAGGTGAACCCTCTGATGCAATAATATTATTTTTATAAGTTGTGGTTAATACCTTTTTCCATCCTGAATCATTATATGCTGGTTTATCCCAACCAGTTAGTATTTTTGTAGCATCAAAGGTCTCACCGTTATAGATATCACTCATTCTTATTGCCCCATCACTGGTACCTTTCCATGATTCATCGGTAACAATCAGATTTTCAGTCCCGTCAGTATATCTGATCTTTATTTGCATCAGAAGTCCAAGTTTCTTTCCGAAGATAGCCCAATTGCTTCCCCATCCCAGGGTTCCCCTGAACCAGCCGTCACCAAGAATTGCCCCAATGGTGTTTTTACCATTAATCACCATTGATGTAACATCATAAACCTGGTATTGAAGCCTCTTTCCATAAGATGTAAAACCAGGGGTAAGGAGCTGATCGCCAACTTTACTTCCATTAATATGCAATTCATAAAAACCATGCGAAGTCACATAAACCCTGGCGCTTGCAATTCGTTTTTCAACAGTAAAATCCTTTCTGAAATGTGGTGATGGAGAATATCTAAGTGTATCACCTTCCAATTCTATCCAATTCGCTTTCCATCCTGTCTGTTGTAACAGTCCGGTCTCAAAAAAGGCAATTTCGCTCCATTTGGATTCATGTCCCTTATTATCCCAGACTTTAACCTGCCAGAAATATTTTTGTTCAGGCTTAAGCTCAGGTCCATTATAAGCCAGAAGGATTGACTCATCTGATTTTATTTTTCCCGGGTTCCAGACTACTTTCGAACCGGCAAAAGTATTCTCAGTGGAGACTCTGACAGAATAGGCGGCTTGAAGAATATTGTTTTCTGTTCCTGTTATTTTCCAGGAAAACCTGGGCTGTTTAACATCTATTCCAATGGGGTCTCTTTTATGTTCGCAAGTGAGATCTTTTACAAAAAGAGCCTGTGAATTACCTACTGCGGAGATCAGAAGCAGTAAGAAAATAAGTTTTATTGATTTCATTTTATGGGGAGGTTATTATAATTTGTATCAATTTTATGAAAAATTGTCGTGATAAAAAAATATCCTTCATGGCAATTTCAATCAGGAAATTTATAAATTGCACGATAGTATGATTTTAACCCGAATCATGAATCTGTTTTATTGTATTTTATTTTAAGCACAATTAATCTTATAAGCTTGAATTAAGATGAATCTACAACCATTAATTATCAATGAAAGAATCTGTTACCGCAATTTTTGATATTGGCAAGACAAATAAGAAACTGATTCTTTTCGGTAATGACCTGGGCATTGTTCTGGAAGAAGAAAAGAAGTTTCATACGGTGGAGGATGATGAGGGATTTGAATGCGACGATATTGACAGTATCGAAAGATGGATTGTTGACACCGTTAAGCAACTATCCGTCTCGGACAAGTACGATTTAAGAGCGGTTAATTTCACCACCTATGGCGCAACTCTGGCATATCTCGGTGAAGATGGCAAACGGTTAACCCCGATATATAATTATCTTAAACCAATTGATGACAGGATTCCCGAGAATATATATAAGCGTTATGGCGGAAGAGATGAATTTTGCAGAAGGAGTGCATCTCCTGCTCTTGGCATGCTTAATTCAGGTATTCAGGTACTCTGGCTTAAATCGACTAAACCTGAGATTTATTCCAAAGTAAAACACATCCTTCATTTTCCTCAGTATCTGTCATATATCCTTACAGGAAAAATATATTCAGAACATACCTCAATAGGTTGTCATACCGCTCTCTGGGATTTTGATAATATGACTTACCATCCCTGGGTGAGGGATTACAACCTAAATCTTCCCCAGCCTTCTTCAGTAAGTACAGTAAATGAGGTCGTTATTGAAGGGAAAACCATTAATGTGGGTATTGGGATACACGATAGTTCAGCTTCACTGGCGCCATATTTTGAAAGCAGTGAAAAATTCCTGCTTCTTTCAACAGGAACCTGGTGCATTAATATGAACCCCTTCAACACTGAGACTCTTACTTCCGAACAGCTTGATATGGATTGCCTATGTTATATGAGTATCGGGCGCAAACCGGTAAAATCATCGAGGATTTTCCTTGGTCATATGCATGAGGAGGCGGTTGCTAAAATTGCGAATCACTTTATGAAACCTGCAGCTTACTTCCGCACTATCAAAACTGACCCCAATATGATTGCAATCATTCAGGCGAAGTATGATGGTAAGAAGATCTTCTATAAGTCAGCACCTGATTCAATGGAACTTAGAGAGTTCATCGACATGTATGAATTCGTTTCCTACGAAGAGGCTTATCATCAGTTGATGAATGAATTATGCGAATTGACTGTTGAGTCTATCAAGCTTATTCTTCCTTCAGGTGACGATACTTCGCGGATCTATATTACCGGCGGATTTTCAGGTAACGAAGTTTTCCGAAACTACATCATAAAAGCCTTCCCTTCCAAAAAAGTGATTGTGTCGGAGATAGTTAATGCTTCTGCTCTCGGAGCAGCAATTGTAGTGTCAGGATTAAAATCAGGAAATAAGGTGAATCTGGATTATAACTAGCAGGCCTTGT
>CAIPJU010001030.1 GCA_903865465.1 uncultured Bacteroidota bacterium | reverse complement strand
CTCTGGCTTGATTGCACTGGTAAATATCCTGTCAATTACCTGGGAACTTTTACCCAGGGAAGAACTGTTTTTATAGTCGATGACACGAAAAGCCATTTCACAAAGACACCTTCATTTTCATTCCCCGATGTTGAGGAGTCAAGATCAGTTAAGGTTCACCAGAGCACTTCAGGTCAGGCAATTGCAGAATTTTCGAATACATACAGGGGTGAAGAATTTGAAGGACTTTCTTACATGAAGAATTACATCAGCAGCAGGGAGATTCCCGAAACTTTTGGCAGGAACTTTGTTGCTAAGGGTTTTGAACTAATTAACATGAACATAGGTATCATCAACCCTGATTCGCCGCAGTTCCGTTTGTCTTATACCGCAAAATCTTCCGGGGTGTACAAAAATTACGGGAACGATTTGATAATTGAGGTTTTACCATTCGACCTTCCCGACCTTGAACTTCCCGGCAAGAGAAAGCTGCCTGTTCAGATTGATTATCCCATTTATAAGACCGATTCGCTCGAATATGAAATTCCGGCAGGAAATTATATAAACAGCGAACTTGTAAATGAAGAGATAAAATCTGAATATGGAAGATATTCGGTCAGCTCCTTGGATGATGGTCATAAACTGAAGATTGTTAAAAGCTTCCTTTTGAATAAAGGGGAATATGATCTTTCCCGTTACGAAGGACTGTTCGGTTTCATAAAAAAGGTAAATGATATTGAGAAAAGTGATAAAATAGTAAGCAATGAAAAAAAATGAAAAAAACCTCCTGTTGATAGTTTTGTGCCTGTTACTTATTGGAGAGGGACAGATGAGTAGTCAGCAACTCTCAAGGGAATTCGGTAAACTGGGGAAACCTGAGGCCGATTTTATATCCTATCCTGCCGATAAATCAGCTGCAGCCGTGGTTCTTTTCGATATCGGAAAATCGTGGTTTGAACCGACTGATGAGGGTATGGATGTTATCTTTGAAAGGACGAAAAGGGTTAAAATATTCTCTGAAGCAGGATTGAAATGGGCAGAGATTGAGATACCTTTCTACCAGGAAGGAGGGAGTTATGAAAAGATTTTCGAACTGGAAGCCGCCACCTATAACCCTTCAGGCGAAAGTTTTTCTCTAACCCCGTTAAACCCCGCTACATGCCACGACGAGAAACTGAACAATTCATGGCAGGTAACAAAGTTCGCTTTCCCCGATGCAAAGCCGGGTTCAATAGTTGAGTACAGGTATAAATTGAGGTCTCCTTATAAATTCAATCTGCGAAACTGGGAATTCCAGAGTACAATTCCTGTAATTTACAGCGAATATGAAGTCAGTATAACACCCTTTTATGAATATCAATATGTACTTCAGGGAGCAAGAAAATTCGATGAGACAAAATCTTATGAATCAACCGGTCTTGCAGAAAGGTTTGGTGGTGTTGAATATAAGAATGCTATAAATATATTCATTATCAAGAACATCCCGGCATTTAATGATGAAGAGTATATTACTTCGATGAATGATTTTATCATCCGGCTCGATTTCCAGCTTACAAAGATTCACCGGCTCGACGGCAATGTAATAAATGTTATATCTACCTGGCCCGATTTGGTTAAGACCTTTCTTAAGGACGCCAGTGTGACAAAATTTGCAGAGAAATGCGAAAAACTTCTGCCTAAGCTTATCCCCGCTGATTCGCTTGATAAAAAAACAGAAATACAGAAGTTTAATTATATCCTTGATTTCGTTAAAGCCAACTTCAGCTGGAACAAATCGGAGAGCAAGTTCTCTTCTAAATCGCCTAATGAACTGGTTAAAGATAAGCTGGGAAATGAAGCGGATCTTAACCTTCTGACTATAGGCCTTCTGAATGCTGCAGGGATGGAAGCCTATCCCTTATTCATCAGCACACGCGACAACGGGAGGATAAAAACTGACTTTCCCCTTATCCAGTATTTCAATTATATTATCATTGATTCAAAGGTTGAAGGCAAGTCAATACTTACCGATGCAACAAACATAACCTGTCAGAATGATCGTGTTCCTGCTAAATGTTTGAATGATAAGGGTCTTCTTATCAAAGAAGGGCCTGTAGAATGGATTAGTCTTCATAGTGATCTGCCTTCTGAAAAGGTGACAAATTTCACAATTGACTCAGTCGGCAAATCTTCTCATACCGCCGTGCAAATTACCGCCTCGGAATATGACGGGTCATTTTTCAGACAGAACTATGGTTTTGATAAAAAGAAGATAGCCGGGCGCGGAAATCCGACCGATTACCCTGTCGATGAAGCTTCAATTATGGTACTTAACCAGGATGTCAAGGAAAAGCCGTACATACTGAATTACAGTACTTCTTATCCTGCTGAGATTATCAATAAAAAGATCTATGTGGCACCGTTCCCGGGAGAGACCATGACAGAAAACCCAATGAAGCAGGAAAGCCGTTCATATTCAATCGATATGTCATATCCTGTGAAGAGAACCTTCAACTCAGTAATAACTATTCCGGAAGGATACAAGATTGACTTTGTTCCTGAGGAAGAAAAGGTTCATAACGACCTGTTTGAGTTATATTACAATGTAAAGGCTGACGGGAACAAAGTTAATGTGTCATTTACAT
>CAIPJU010001029.1 GCA_903865465.1 uncultured Bacteroidota bacterium | reverse complement strand
CATGAAGCAAACGATATGACCAGGTTTCGTTACATTACATCAAATCTTATTTTGCAGGGTCTATGTAACAATCAAGATATAGCAGATGTATTTCATGTATCCAAAGATAGCGTGGGTCGGTGGAAGAAGAAACTTTCTGAAGAAGGCGAGGGGGCTTTTTTTAAGGAGGAATCACGTCATGGTCGAAGTCATAAATTATTGCCTAATGTATTGGATCGCATTCAGGTTAAGCTGGATGAAGGTCAAAGCGCCTATTCCATAGCCAAAGAAGAAGGGATATCTGAAGGCAGTATCCGGTATGCGATAAGCCTTGGACGTTTAAAAAAAATCCCCGACAGAAGTAAATTCAGCGATCACCCGTAGCCAGAGGAGCCATGAAGATGCAAAAGCCTCAGAAGGAATAGGAATAGCGGCTACCAGGCAAGAAGAGCGTTCTCTGGCAGTAACAGGGACACAAGCATATGCTCCAAGCCTATTCGATCATCAGGAAAGTGTACTCAATGCCGGTGTGCTATTTGCTATTCCAGCATTAATATCGCAGGGACTTGAGAAGTTCTTTAAAGTGTTTAATCCCTTACCTGCGGGTTTTTATGGACTACACCATGTTATACTTATACTGGGTTTTATGTATCTTTGCCGGATAAAAAACCCTGAACAATTAAAAAAGCATCCACCGGGAGAACTGGGAAAACTACTGGGTCTGGATCGCATTCCCGAAGTAGGGTATTTTAGAAAAAAGTTAAAGCAAATTATCGCCCAATCCAAGGCAGATGAACTACATGCTGAGCTATTTCATTCATGGGTAGAAGAAATGCCGGAGATGTTTTTTTATATTGATGGTCATGTTAGGGTTTACCACGGTGAACAAGCAAACCTTCCCAAGCGTTATGTATCGCGGGAAAAGCTTTGTTTAAGTGGAACTACAGAGTTCTGGGTAAACGATCAGCAAGGTCTTCCCTTGATGGTTCTCACCGGAGAATTGAACGAAAAGATAAAGAATGCTATAGAAGAAATTATACCAAAAATTCTGAAAGAAATAAACCGAAAAGTCAAACCAGATGAACCCATATTTACCATTGTTGTGGATCGTGAGGCTTATGATCCCGCATGGTTTAAAAAGCTATGGGATGACTACAGTATTGCAGTAATCACATATCGTAAAAATGTTAAAGATGAATGGGATCGTTCGTTGTTTTATAATACTGAAACACGTATTTTTAACACTAATGTCACGATGCAACTTTGCGAAATGGGTACTGAATTGAAAGGGCACTGGTTCAGAGAAATCAGAAGGCTTTCTGAAAACGGACACCAGACATCAATAATGACAACACATCCTAGTTTGTCACTGCAAAATACAGCAGTAAAAATGTTCTCAAGGTGGTCTCAGGAAAACTTCTTTAAATACATGATTGATAACTTTGATTTCGACCGAATGGTTGAATATGGAACAGAACCTGTTGATCAAAAGCGTACCATCCCCAACCCTGATTACAAGAAGCTTTCTTACCAAATAAAGAAAGCAAGGGAGAAAAAGTCCAGGCTTCAAGCTCGTGTATTTCAACAGATGGAAGATAATGATGCAGGGGATATCGACCAACTTATGAAGACTTTAATTAAAAACTCTTCACTGATAGAAAAGATAAATGATCATACTGATGAAATTAATGCTCTTTTAGCAAAAAGGAAAAACCAGCCTTCTCGTATTAGCATTGCAGATATGCCGCAAGAACAACGTTATAACAAACTCAAGCAAGAAAGCAAAAAGCTTAAGAATGCAATAATAATGCTTGTTTATAGGGCGGAATCAGCATTATACAATATCATGTCAGAGTTTTATAAAAGTAACGACAAAGAAGGGAGAGTAATTTTAAAAGAAATATTTACAAGTGATGCTGATATGATACCTGATTATGAAAATAAAAAACTTACAATCAAATTACATTCCATGTCAACCCCAAGAGCAAATCAGGCAGTGAAACAATTATGCGCTTTCCTAAATCAAACAGAAACCTGTTTCCCTTTTACAGATTTAAGACTCGTTTACGAAACAGTCGCGGTTTAATTTGCGATAGTATTGGAAATCTGAAACTCAATAAACTCCCAATTTGAAGTGTTTTAGGCACTTAAAAAACCAAACTTACTAACATGTTGTCGATTAATCATGCTGCAAATTCAATTCCCATTATTTGATTAATTTGTTTTACTTCTTTTACAATATTACAACAGCAGGAAT
>CAIPJU010001028.1 GCA_903865465.1 uncultured Bacteroidota bacterium | reverse complement strand
CTGTCCGCTTTTCCATAAGGACATTGGCGTTAAGAGTGCCCTGCTTAATCTCCGACTCTTCGAACTCTTCAAAAAACGCATCTCCTATTTCAAAATCAAACGTATGTCGTCCTGCCTTCAATCCTGCCAATGGAATCTTATATGATTCGGACATCTCTTTAAATTTTGGACTGCAAAAATAGGAATCCTTCTTTAATTAAAAAAATTATCAACAAAAAAGTAACACTTAATGCTGTAAAAGAGCGCCTGCCGGTATAATAGGGCTGTTTACCGATTAATTATGGTGTACTTTCACGATGTATATTATTTTTGAATCAAATTAAAACCCACTGTTATGAAACACCATGACCATCATCTGAGAGAAAGGGAACATCATCCGCGGATAAGCATCGGGATCTTCTTCATAGTCCTCGGACTGGCCCTTCTTGCAGCAACCAACGACCTGTTCAAACTGGGTAGCTTCAGGGAGTACTTCACCTGGGAGACCGCAATGATATTCATAGGTTTACTCCTTTTACTTAACCTTCGATTTACCGGAGGTGTATTAATGATCGCCGGAGGAATATGGTTCCTGAATTACCGTATTAACTTCATATCTCAGATGGTATTCAATCAATACTTCTGGCCTGCCGTGATTGTCATTCTTGGAATCCTCTTTATAATCTCTTCTTTCTTTAAACGTAAACATCAGGATTATTAGTATATATCAAATAAATTTACAGCCATGGAAACAAATGTCAATTTTGGAAATGAGGACCGTCAGAACAGGCACGATCATCCACACATTAAAAACAATCGTGCTATTGTAGGAATTGTTCTCGTTATTGTCGGAGTATTTCTTGTAATGCGCAACACCGGTTTATTCCCGGAAACTCTCGAACATGTTATATTCAGCTGGCCAATGCTTCTTGTTGCAATCGGTCTTGTTATGACCCTGAATGGAGGTGAAAAAACTGCAGGAGTAATTGTAATGGCAGTCGGGGGATTCTTTCTTATCCCAAGGATCTTCAGCGAAACATTTCACAATGACAACATGTTCTGGCCTTCAATATTTATAATCATAGGTATTATATTCATCTTCACAAAACGTCACGGATGGAATCAGCCATCTACAAAGGGAATAACCGGTGATGATTACTTCGACTTTGTAAATGTATTCAGTGGCGGGGAACGTCAGATAGTATCGGAGAACTTCAAAGGCGGACGCATCTCTTCAGTATTCGGTGGAATAGAACTCGACCTGACCAAAGCAAAACTGGCTCCCGGCAGGAATGAAATTGAAATTGCCTGTGTATTCGGCGGCGCCACAATAATAGTACCCGACGACTGGTATATAACAATTGAAGTAACACCGATTCTTGGAGGTTTCAGTGACTCACGGAAGTTAAGCCCGGGCAGAACTGTTGAAATGTCAAAACAACTCGTCATCAAAGGTGCAGTCGTTTTTGGCGGCGGTGAGGTAAAAAGTTATTAATCAATATAGATGAAACATCCAGTACTGAATAACAGGATCAGATTGCTGGTCTGGTGGCTGGTCTGGCTCCTTCTGGGGCTGGGCCAGACACTTTTGTTTTATTTTGCTTCCGGAAGTTTTAATCTGACAAGCGTAATCGACAGCCTTATTTCTATTCTTATATTTTCCGCAATAGCCCTGGCTCTCTGGTATCCCTTTTATTATTTCAATTCGGAAGAGGTGAAGATAACTTCACTTATCTCCAACCTTCTGGCCAGCGGAGCAATATCCGTAAGCCTCTGGATCCTGATTACAAAATTCTTTATCCTTCTCATTCTGACCGACGAAGCGGAATACCTCAAGTACTGGGATGCAACATTTGCATACCGGATAGGAAGCGGGGTCCTGATCTTCGTTATGGTCATTCTCACCTATTTCCTCTTTGTGAGCCTCTTCAATCTTTCGGAGAAAAAGGCGAAAGAAGCGAGGCTTGAAAGCCTTGTTAAGGAGACAGAACTTAAACTCCTGAGATCGCAGATAAATCCCCACTTTCTTTTCAACAGCCTCAACTCAATTAGTTATCTCACTATCTCTGATCCTGAAGGTGCGCGGGATATGATAATCAAGCTGTCTGAATTTATGAGGTATGCCCTTTCGAAGAAAGACGATCAGCCTGTCACCCTGAGGAGCGAACTGGAAAACCTCAGGCTCTATCTCGAAATTGAAAGGGTTAGATTTGGCGACAGACTGTCGATCGAAGAGAATATCGATGCCGCCTGCCTCGAAACAAAGATGCCTGTAATGCTTCTTCAGCCTTTGTATGAAAATGCAATCAAGCACGGTGTTTATGAAAGCACTGAAGGCGTAAAAGTCAACACAGAAGTAATACTGATTGACAATCATATTAAAATCACCATCAGCAACAATTATGATATTATACCTTCGGTTAAGAAAGGAACCGGAACCGGACTCTTGAATGTTGAAAGACGACTTGAACTCTTCTTCGGGAAAAATGCATCAATAAAATCAGAAAAGGAGAACGGGCTATATACTGTAACTCTTTATATTCCTACCGATTTTTTATAATCCTGTTTGAAAAATATTGTTTAATTTTAGAATTGCAAAAACCTCCTGATCTTTTGTTCTACGGAGGTCACAGAAGAATATGGAAAATATCAGAATACTTATTATTGACGATGAAGCCCCGGCAAGGGAAATAATAAAACATTACCTGAATGAAGTTGAATCAGTGGAGGTAATAGGAGAGTGTTCCGACGGCTTTTCAGGGCTTAAAACGATCTCATCGATGAAGCCCGATCTGGTTTTTCTCGATATTCAGATGCCAAGGCTTACCGGAATTGAACTGGTGGAAGTTCTCACAGAAAAACCGGAGATTATTTTTACCACGGCTTACGATCAGTTTGCATTAAGGGCTTTTGAACTCAATGCTGTTGATTACCTTATGAAACCCTTCCCAAAAAGAAGGTTCCTTGAGGCTACTCAAAAAGCCATTGGCAAGATCAGGGCCGGCCTCGGGAATAAAAAGCCGGCAAGCCAGATCCTTGAAAAACAGCCTGAAGCCCAACCTTCGGTAAACAGAATTGTAGTCCGTAAGGGAAATGCCATAAACCTCATTCCTGTCGACCAGATTAAGTTTGTTGAGGCCCAGGATGATTATGTGATGATTCATCATGCCGAAGGAAAGGCAATGAAACAACAGACTATGAAATTCTATGAAGAAAATCTGCCAAAAGTCGATTTTCTTAGAATCCACAGATCATTCATTGTAAAAGTGGCAGAGATAAAAAGGATTGAACCCTATGGCAAGGAGAACCATGTTGCAATCCTGAATTCCGGCGAACGGCTTCCCGTCAGCCGGGCAGGATATAGTCTCCTTAAGGATGAATTAAGTATCTGATATCATCAATCTTTTTTAAGACGATCTTCTTTCTTCCATCCCGGGAAAAGTGATTCAAATGGCCTGTATCTCCGGAACAGGAAAAGAGGAACAGGATCATAGCCATGAGTCCCACCGGGCCGGCATCTCAGAATCCTGCTGGTACCAAGAAGAACTCCTGTCAGAGGCCCGTGAATCCTCAGGGCATCAAGCATGTACTTCGAACAGGTAGGAACATGTCTGCATGACCTTGGAAGCCAGGGAGATATAGCAGAGCGGTAAAACCATACCGGAACTGAAAGGATAAATGAAAATATTTTTCTTAACTGCTTCATCACAATGCAAAGATACTACTTGATCAGTTTATGTTCTTTAAATTCCAGATGTATAAGAGCTGCAAAGCAGCGAAATATTCAATCAACAGAACCATTGATGTTTTAAAAGGTAATTTAAATTTTGACATATATTTAACAGATCGATCAAACTTTTGGCAAAGTATTTGTAAGAGACTTTAATATTAAAATGTAAAAACAGTGTAAAATGAATATGTGGATACTTTTCATAGCTTTTATGTTAATCAGCCTGGTAGTGAGCTCCGTGCTGAAATCAAAATTCAAAAAATACTCCAAAGTACCTCTTGACAATGGAATGAGTGGCAGGGACGTCGCAGAAAGGATGCTTAGGGATAACGGGATTTATGATGTCACCATACAATCTGTTCCCGGACAGCTTACCGACCACTATAACCCTGCAAACAAGACAATCAACCTCAGTCCCGACGTTTATAACGGAAGGAATGTAGCGGCAGCTGCTGTGGCAGCCCATGAAACGGGACATGCCGTGCAGCATGCAAAGGCATATGTGTGGCTGGGCTTAAGATCGAGTCTTGTACCTGTTGTAAGCTTTTCATCAAAATGGATGCAGTGGATCCTTCTTGGAGGAATTTTACTGGTTAACACATTCCCGGCACTTCTGCTCGCCGGAATCCTCCTCTTTGCTTTAACTACTGTATTTAGTTTTATTACCCTGCCTGTTGAAATAAACGCAAGCCAAAGGGCACTGGTCTGGCTGTCGAATGCCGGCATCACCTCTTATCAGAATCAAAAGCTGGCACAGAATGCTCTTAAATGGGCGGCTACAACTTATGTCGTCGCCGCACTTGGTTCGCTGGCAACCCTTCTTTATTATATAATGATCTTTAACGGATCGAGACGATAAGAACACTCTTATTCCAATAATATCTCAGCCGCAAATTTCTCAGGGAATTTGCGGTTTTATTTTTTGTTCCTGCCACGCTGCCTGTAAAAGAACCCGAAGAGGACCCAAACTATAAAGGCCCCGGCAAAAATATAGAGCCACATTCCTGTTATACGGATCTTTCCCCTCAGGAAGTAATTCCTGAAAAAATCAAGAAGAGTGAACAGAGTGAAGATTCTGAAAATGTTGTTGTTTTCACTACTGATGACATTTCTGAGCGAAAAGGCCTGTTTTGATCTAATGACTTTCAATGAATAAGGAACGAATGAGCCTGTCTTTTGTGACCATTTGTCATATGCTTCCCCAAATTTACGTCGCAAAACCTGTTCTTCGGCAAACATAATCCTCTCATAAAATAGCCAGAAGAGAAGTCCATAACCAACTATACACCAGATGGAACGTAAAAAGAGCACCGGTCCCAGCCCAATGAAAAAATTCCCGAGGTAACGCGGGTGCCTTACAATTGAATTGATTCCTGTGACATCAAGCACTTCGGGAGACTGACCCGGAGTGCCATTCTGACCGATTGCATTTTTGGATGCAAAACCTGTTGCCCAGATCCTGATTACTTCTCCAACAAGGCTTACCCCGAGGAAAATAAGTTCATCCCTCATGTCGAAAAGAATAGCCTGCCTGTTTCCTATATACATCAGGAAGATACCCGGAACGACAATAAATAAGGGGAGCCAGCTTTTCCTTTTCGACAGCCAGTAGCCACTGCTTTCAAATTCGTGTACAAGAGCCATTATGTTATTTTTTAAGAACTTAAAATTAAACTGCTTCTATTTTTTTATGTTGATTATCTAAATCTGCATTATATCATCTTCATGTAGAGAGCTGCGCCGGCTGTTCCTGTTCTTTCGAGGAACCTGTTCAGCCATCTGGCAGGGGCAGGTCCGTTTATCAGTTGAATCTGTTTATCAATCTGAAGAATAAGGCCTGTCAGCGATGCAGTACTTCTGTCATATCCACCGGGCTTGTTTCTGAGAAGCCATAATCTCTTGTTTTCCTGAAGATATTGAGTACAGAGATCACGCATCACCCCTAGCTTCTGCCCCTGAACTTCGTGACTATAGGAATCCTTGTTACATATGATCTCCTTCAAATCCGCACCAAGCCTTACAAGCTTAATGGCATTGAGATATTCATCCTTTATAATCGAGCTGTCAGCGGAACTTACTTCTGCCTTCTTTAAAAGGGATTCCTTTGAATCAAGAAATTTCATCAGGCCCTGATAATCATATTCTTTCCTGCTATTATATCTTTTCTTAAAATCACTTATAACATCAGGCGCTATATCGCCCATGAGGCCGCTGAGCTCTTTTATCATCTTGCCAAAGATGGCATCTGCCATTAACTTGTCGCGGAGTCCAAACTGAAATGATACCATTGTGCTTGTCATGTTAAACATCAGGAATTCCTCATAATTGCAATAGCGTCCAAGGTCGAGGACCAGGTTGCCCATAGTTTTACTTTTATCCCTGAAGACGAAACTATCGAGGAATCCGGCAAGAGGAATACTCCCGGCGCTTTTGCTGTTCCAGCTGAGTGCGGCTCCTGTCACATAACCCGGATAGCTTACAGGAAGATACTGCCAGTGACCCATATCGCCCCAGTCGGTAAGAAGCAGACCTTTTGCACCATATTTAAACCCGTTACTGGCGGCTGATTCTATTGTTGCCAGCATATTATCGGTTCGTCCGGTAATAGTCGTCCAACTGTTGGTTCCCGGGCAAACCATATAGTCAAGGCCTGAATCATGAAGGATTTTGCAGTGCTTTTCATAAGGATATCCGGCCTCATAGCCCCAGTCGAGAAGAGTGATATTTTTCGGAATCTCTGGTATCATATCCGGATGCTTCAAAACAATATCTGCCCACATAAGCATCTTTTTATTTCGCGCAACGGCAATGTCGTGCATCTTCATTGCATAATCAAAGTAGACTTTCCCGATTCCAACCTTGCTGACAAGTTCTTTACTTTTCCCCTTACCAAGTTCAAAAGGTTCATCGAGATTAACGTTGAAGTTCGAAGAGCTAAAGTTAGGGAGGAGATCATCGGTCATCCTGGTTACAAGTTCTATACTTCGCGGGTCGACCGGATCGAGAGTGCTTTTCATACTGATAAGACCCATGAGCTTATAACCCTTGGGGCATTCGGCCAGGTCGCGGAAACGGTCAGCATCGAGCCATTGCATCATATGACCGAGCATATTCTGGTTAGGTACCAGATCGATAAAATGTGACCTGCAGAATGAATCAAGCGCCCTGATGTCTTCTCCCGTGACAGGAGTCTCCTTTCCTTCCCACAATTCACTGAAGGAGGGATATGCAAATGATAAACCTTCGATGTAAAGCTCCAGATGGTTGAATTTAAGATCGGAAAGAAGCTGGCTTATCTGCAAAAGGGTCTCCCTCGTCGGAACTTTATCACGGCTTATATCGACCATCAATCCACGGGTTTCCAGATCTGGAAAATCTTCAATTGAAACGCAGGGAATCAGACCATGATAATTCTGGTTAAGCACTTTTAGTGAAACAACAGCATACCACAAGCCCTGAAGAGTGCTGTATTCCACACCGATCGTTTGTGAATTGATAATCAATATATACCCCTGCGAAGGAAGCTTTGAGTTTATGATGAATTTAATGTTTCCTCCCTTTGGTGAATATTCAGCCATAACCGACGGGATAGACCGTAGATAAATTCCAGCCTCAGTGCTTAATGAATCAGCAACCGAATAAACAAGTTTTGCCGGCATTTTAAATGTTCCACCTGTCAAAATTGCTTTTTGCGGGACAGGAATCAGGTTAATTATTGCTGTATCAGCTTTTCCCTGAGTCTGGGTTGTAAGTGGATTTATTCCCGATGACAGTGATCGGCTGGCAAGAACCCTTTTGGTTTCACGTCGTTCAAGGATTCCGTAATAAATATTAAGAAATATAACAAGACTTATAAGAAGGATAGCAAAAGTGGAAAAGAGATATAGAAATATTTTGAAAACTATCTTCATCTGAAGGATTTATTAATTTGAATAATAATACTTAATAATATGATTTTACTATTTCAAAATTATCAATTTATTTATGAATACATTAACGACAACAAACAGATAGCGTTATAATGGCTCTAAAAGCAATTATTTGAGGCATGGTGACGTTTATTAGTGAAAGATTTCTATCTTTAACGGTTGTACTTAAAACACTTTGGCAATGGCAAGTCTCAAGTTTTTACTGGGAATGATTCCCTCCACCTCAAAAATTGAGCAGGCCGAGAAGGCCCTGATTTCTGAATTTGAGAAACTCCAGGCTTTTTCGGAATCAGATGAGCTGGCACGATATAATGAACTCCACAGTCTGGTGAATTCATCCGATTTCATCAGGAAGAAAAAAGAGATTGAAACTCTTCAATACAGGAATTCTGATATCTGGGCTAAAGAGAAAGAATTTATATCGCTGCAGAAGGCAAAGGATATTGTGATGTATCTGAAGACCTTATCGGGAACAGATCTGAAGAAGTTCAAGTCTCTCGAAGGTTCCGATAAGATCAGGGAATTTGAAGCGCTTGAAAAGCTGATTCAGTCATCAGCCTTCAAGGAGAAGCAGAAGATGAAGCCTGTAACATTCAAGGATACACCGGAATATACTAAGTTTACTGAATATAATTCTCTTCGAAAAACAGGTGAAATAAAAAGGTATCTGAAAGTAAAAGATAAGCCTGATCCTGTTAAGACAAAAACGATTACAAGGTTTGAAGAGCTTGAATCATTTGTTAATTCCAGGGATTTCGCCGCAAAAAAGAGCCTTAAGAAGTCGGAATACAAAAAAACTGACGCACATACCAGGTTTATAGAATATAAATCGCTTAAGAAGAACAGGGAAGTAAAGGAATACTATAAGGCACTCGAAAATCCCATCGATTTAAAAGCCAGGAATATTCTGAAATTTGAGGAACTGGATGCTTTCATTAAAACCCCTGCCTTTATAGCAAAGAAGAATATGAAGCCGGTCACTTTCAAGGATACGGCGGAATATAAGAAGCTACAGGAGTATAATACAAAGAAGGATAGTTCAGAGATAAAAGAATTTTATCGCTTTCAGGGATCCAAAGAGTATGCCAATTATCTGAAAACCGATGGTTCGAAGAGGCTGGCACGATATGAGGAACTAAAGAAATACACCGCAGGAAGTGAGTTTAAGGAACAAAAAGCCTATCTGCTCGATAAGAAGAGGTTTGAAAAGACTACCATGTTCAAAGAGACTCAGGAGTATGACCTGGTGAAGAAAAGTCCTGATGTAATCTGGTATTTCAAAGTTAAGGATTCTAATAGATTTGATTTATTAAAGAGCAGGGAGATGACCTTCAGTGATGAATTCGAAGGCAATTCGCTCGACACCACCCGCTGGCTTACTAATTATTACTGGGGTGAAAAACTCCTTGGTGACAGGTATTCTGTTGATGGCGATCTGCAGGCCTATACCGGCAGCGGTAATTTCGAGATGCGGAACAGCGTTTTGAAAATCGTTACAAAGCCACAAAAAGTAAAAGGGAAGGTATGGACAACAGATAAGGGATTTACATCGAAAGAATTCTCCTACTCCTCCGGTATGATAAACACCGGTAACAGCTTCAGGCAGAAATACGGTATCTTCACTGCCAAGGTTCGTCTGGGCGATCCCAATGCCAAGTCGGCTTTCTGGATGATCAGCGATAAAATCACTCCTCATGTCGATATCTGCCGCACATCGAAAGGGAAGGTCTGGTTCGACTTTTTCAATCTGAAAGGAAATAAATCAACCACTCATGTGGGTTCGCGATATGCCAATGATTTCTTCATTTACACCCTTGAGTGGGCTTCCGACAGGCTTGTATGGAAGATAAATAACACTGAAGTCTTCAGGCAGACAACCGATATTCCAAAGGAACCGATGTATATCACACTTGCCGGCGGATTGGATAGCCCCTTGAATGACAGTACATCTATGGAAGTTGACTGGGTAAGGATTTATCAGCCTAAATAGTATTTCCTTTACCATCAGACTGAATTCCGGATACATTTTTTTTTATCCCGGGTTTAAGCTATTTTTGCCTCAAATCCGGTCCGTAGCTCAGCTGGCAGAGCACCTGACTCTTAATCAGGGAGTCGAGGGTTCGATTCCCTCCGGACCGACAAGGATATAAGGCAGCTATGATATACAAATCATAGCTGCCTTTTCTTAAATACAGAAAAGAGAATATCAGCAGTTTTTTACTTCCTCTCTTCCATAACCGGCTTAAGAATACTCATTGTATTCCCTTCAGTATCGGTAAATGAGACATACTCTCCTACACCCGGAATCATAACAGGTTCTCCAATAACCTTTCCACCTGATTTGTTAATGGTTTGTATTGCCTCCCTGATTTCATCTACTGCAATTACCAGTGAAGGATGGCGATTTGATTCATTCTCACCAACCGGAAACAATCCTCCGTTAATTGCACCAGCGACAGAAGGCCTGCCATCATTGCCAGTCTCAACAGTTGATACTGTTACATAATTACCCATCTCTTCCCCAAAAAACCGGGGCTGCCATCCAAAAGCCTTTGAATAGAAGTCAGCCATCCGTTTTGTATCCTTTGCAGGAAGTTCAAAGTGCACAACAGGATTCATCTTTTTCATATTTTTAAATTTTAATTATCAAAATATGAAAACAGATTAGCCCGGAATAGGTTCAGAGTTAGTTACCTGAAGATATCAGATATAACGTTATTAAACGGACACTTTAGATTGAGATGGCAGAAATGCTAAGGTATATTTTCTGCTATGGTTTACAACATGACAAAATTCCTCGGGTAAACATTACCTAAGGTTTTTCATTGCCAATACAAAAAGCAGTGAAGTATAAACTATTTGATAAGTCTGTTTGGGTATCTTGCCAAATACTTATCTCTTGCCTTTTCAACATCCTCTTCCTGAGCAATGTAAATTACTGTTCTGTGGTCAATTATTACTGCTTTTAATTTCGACAGATCAGGTGACTTAAATGTGGATTTTGAAAAAATTGGCTTCTGAGGAATCATAATATTAATATTTGAAAAAAATCCCGGTTTTGCCGGGACTAAACCTTTTAAGATGAAAAAACATTCTAAGCAAGCTTGACATTTACAGCATTTAAGCCTTTTTTACCTTGCTTTAATTCAAAAGTTACCGTATCGTTCTCTCCGATGGTTTCACTTAATCCGGATGAATGGACAAAATACTCTTCTCCT
>CAIPJU010001027.1 GCA_903865465.1 uncultured Bacteroidota bacterium | reverse complement strand
TGTTTCGATCTGGAAAGATGTAATAATTCGTTTTATATCAAAATCATTCTGAAAAATGGATTTTAATGCTGTGGAAGATTCAAAATTTATATAAGCTACCTGACCATACTCTCTTTTTCCGAACTCTTTCATGAGCCAGGTTTTTCCAACCTGCCTGGCGCCTTGAATGATAAGTGGTTTCCGTTTGTCTGATCGCTTCCAATCCAATAAATCTGAAAATGCAAATCTTTCCATCCAATTTAATTTTATGTAAATATACACAAATACCCACGACATTTTGTAAAATATTTCATTTTGTCCCACGACTATTGTAATTTATTATTTCCTTTTGACTTTCTAAATGTAGCTTTGACCATGAGTAATGCCTACTCTCCTGAAAGTTGCAAGAACGATAGCCGACCTCGATGATTCTGAAACCATAGCCGCTGCACATATTTCGGAAGCAAAAAAATATCGTAACCTCGACCGGGATGGGGGGCAGGATAGATTCTGTTTTTAAGGAGGGAAGGTGGACAACCTGTTGACTGAATCAAAAACAGAGTAGCCACTGCACTGAAAAGTCCTTATCCCTTTTTCGGGATGAGAGGTTTTTACTGGAAGTAATGAAAATGCTGAGTTGTTTGCCATATAGGCCATATAATTATTATTTGAATATGATAAGTTAGAGAAATTATTTAGGTAATTAAGTATTATTACCTTTCGCATTATAAAAATACATTCTTAATAAAATTCTTATTACTTTTAAAATTTATCATTAGGTGTTCAGATAAATAAATTATTGTTATGGTTACAGACTATACTCTTATAACCAATCTGGTCAAACATCTTCACTGCATTGATATTTCCCAATACGATGTCTCATTCCTGAACAAATCGATAAATGTTAGAATTGCAGAAACACATTGCAATTCTGCCAAAGAATATGAGATTTTTATTCAGAAAAACAAAGAAGAAGCAAAGATTTTAATTTGTATGCTTCAAAACAGCTACAGCGATTTTTTCCGTAACCCAATCACTTTTGCGGTATTGGAACGGATAATGTTACCATCGCTAATTCTTAAAAAGAAAGAGACGAAGCACAAAGAGATACGTATTTGGTCTGCAGCATCTGCTTCGGGTCAGGAATCATACAGCCTTTCAATATTATTGGAAGAGCTTAAAGTCACTGACAGTTATAACTTTAACTATCGGATTTTTGCCACAGACAAAAGCGAAGACCAAATAAGAAAAGCTCAAGAGGGAAAGTATTCAGCCACTGCATTAAATAATATGAATTTGAAACGCCTCAAACAATGGTTTACTAAACATGGCGATAATTATATCGTAAAACCAGAGCTGAAAAAAAATATAGATTTCTCAACATTCGACTTGTTCAGTAAGCAATTAGACTGCCCACCAACAAGTATTTTTGGAGACTTTGATTTAGTGATATGTGCAAACCTTTTATTTTATTACAAACCCAAATACCAGAAAATAATTCTCGAAAAAACAACTTCCTGTTTAGCAAAAGGAGGATATATTATTGTTGGAGAAGTGGAAAGAGATATTCTAATTAAGCATCATTACCAAGAACTATTTCCACAATCAGGGATATTTCAAAAATACTAATTATGAACTTGAAAAACCTTAAAATCGCAACACAGCTTAAGATTGGCTTTGCCGCCATGCTGTTTTTTGTAATTGTGCTGGGTGTGGTGTCATCTCTTCAATCTGATAAAATCCATCAGCAAACTGGAAATTTGTATAACCATCCTCTTGTGGTGAGAAGGACTCTCGGATTGCTGGAAAGGAATATTCTTGGAATAAGTATCAATATGAAGGACCTGTTTCTCGATTCTAATGAAAAAAATGCTTCACTGAACCTTCGCCAAATAGAACTTTATGATAGCGAGGTTCTTGATTATATTGACGTACTCTATAGTAAGTACCTTGGTCCGCGATCTGATATTGACTCATTAAAGCAGGAGTTTATTCTTTGGAAATCCGTACGATCAGAAACCATCGGCATGCTGAGAGCAGGAAAAGCAAAGGAAGCATTTGACCAAACCAAATCTGGTGGCATTTTCGGAATACAATCAGTGGCTGTTCTCGCTGCTCTTAAAAAAATTGACAATTTTGCCATTAGAAAGGGAGATGAATTATTTAAAGCTTCCGAAGAATTGCACAACACGCTGAACAGGCAATTAATTTTTTTGGTC
>CAIPJU010001026.1 GCA_903865465.1 uncultured Bacteroidota bacterium | reverse complement strand
GTTTGCAAGACCACTATATTCCGATAAATCAATCTTTATGGAACCTATCAACAGATCAGATTCCAGCCTGATAGGAATATGATTCAGATCATCAGAAATCCATAACGTCATCCCTTCTTGGTCTTTAAATATCCGGCCTCTTTGCAATTGAGGTTGAAACTTAAGGCAAGGGAATTTACCGAGTCTTGTACTTACTGTCTCACGACCAAGAAACTTGATGCCCATAGGGTAAAGTTTATCATCCAAAAAGATCTTTACCTCAAACATATCTCCTACCTTTATCTTGGAGAAATCGAATGTACGGGCAAAATAAAAGGCGGATAACAAATCTTGAATACTATCTGGAACAGTTGCAACCGCTTTGCCTGTATTTACTGTGTTTTTATAAGGATTAAAAGTATAGTCCTGAATGATTTTATAGCCTCCTTCATTAACTCTTCTGACAAATATCCATGGAGTCAATGATTCTGCATCGAAGGTTGTTTCATAGCGGTCTTCTACTTTAAAAAACCAGTTGAAAGCACCAAGAGATTTGCCAATACCAACAACATGAAAGCAGCTTCGTGGCCCAATCTTCTCTAACTGCGGTTTTATTTCAAGAGAACATTCGCCAGCATCTATAAGTCCGTAATGAACCCTGAAGGTAAGTTTCTCTCCACACTTATAAGCCGCGTTTTTTAGTTTGGGAAGCGTCTTTTGTGCCGAAGAATTCATGGTTATCAGCCCAACAACGATAAGTAATACTATTTTAATTTTGTTCTTCATGAGATACTGTTTTGCAAAAATTAGACCAACATATGATTTTCACCTATTCTGCCGGTGTTCCAATAGTATTCGTCTCGGGTTGAATGTCTTTCAATTCAGGTAAATCCTTGACAGACTTGATACCAAAGTATTCCATGAAGGTTCTGCTGGTAACAAACAACATGGCTTTGCCGGGGCCTTCGCTTTTCCCTTTGATTTCTATCAAATCCTTCTCTAAAAGTTTCTGAACGGCATAGTCGCAATTCACGCCACGGATACGTTCCACATCAGCTTTGGTGACAGGCTGTTTATAGGCAATGATAGACAATGTTTCGAGGGCTGAAGTGGACAATCTTTTCTGTGCTTTTTGCTGCAGCAACACGCCCAGCGTGGCTTGGTATTCTTTCTTGGTAAGAAATTGGTAGCCCTCTGCAATCTCCAGCAATTCAAAGGCGAAATCATCCAATGAATACTTTGTTTGCAGCTCATTTATACTGGCAACAATCTCTTCATTAGCAATTTCCCAACCAAAAACGCTCTTCAAGCAAGAAGAAATCTCATCCACCGAAACAGGTTGTTCGGCAACAAAGATAAGCGCCTCAATATGTGTCTTTAATACTTGCATTGTATAGTCCTATTTATTTTATTTGCGGCGCAAAGTTATCAATTAGAAATTATGAATTACGCACATTGTAATTTGTAATTCCTTATTTGTGATTCTTTTCATCCTCCTTTTATTGTTGCTCCCCAAGAAGGTCGCAATCATAAAAGGATTATTTCATGGGTTTATAAATTGCAGGCCCACATTGTGCAAACTTTACTTTCGCTGAAACAGAAAGTTTATAATTTTGTATAAATTGATTTAGAAGTTTATTGAATAAAATGTTCTTTTCAGGAGAAAGAACC
>CAIPJU010001025.1 GCA_903865465.1 uncultured Bacteroidota bacterium | reverse complement strand
TGATAAGATGAAATTAAAAAGGTTAAATCGGTATCTTAAAAATGAACAATATTCCCATTCTGATCGTAAATAACATAAGACTCATCATCTAGTTTGCACCTGAACAAATTATCAGATAAGGCCTTTATGGCACTATATTGGCAGTTTATTATGAGTTTCCTGTCAGAATTTCTCATTAACCCTACCCCATTCTCCTTTTTAATAACAGTCCAGCCGGGGCAGGATTTTGCATCCGAATATGAATCTTCTGAGGAAGTATAGTCCTCAGACTCAGAGGAGACATATTGCAGGGGAAAAGCATTGCTGCAGATACTATTTCCCTTTTTCTGCTTCCCGTCAAAAGAGAGAAGGTAGTCAAGGCCGTCTTTACTTACTATAATACCTGATTCAAGAACTGAGATTGACTGGTACTCATTTCCGAGAATCGATGAAAAAGAATTGTCGAACAGGCCCCATTTATTGTCTAGAAGAGTTGTATAATACCCGGTTGTTTCGATTTTGATTTTTTCATACACCGGCGCCAGTTTTTCAATTCCTGATGAGTCTATTAATCCGAAATTATCATTGTCAGTTATTATACAGAGCCCATTGGAAAATGAATACAGAGGATCATCCCCATAATCAGTAAAATGTTGAATAAATGAGTATTTGAAAGGCACTTTAATCTCACCTTTTCTGTCTATTACACCTAATTTATTCTCAAGGTTGCTAACTACAGCCAGGTTCTCTGAAAAATGGTATGCATGGGTAAACTTTGCCGCAATGACTACCTTTCCGGATCTTAATGAAATAAATCCACGCAGTCCATTTTGAAAAAATATTGCCAGAGTGTCATCTGATTCAGGAATGGAAATCCTGTCATACTTTGCAGAAAGGTTTTTCTTCCCTTTCTCCTTAGACCAGCGCAGTCGTTCTTTACCTGAAAAGTATCTTACCAGCTCTTTGTTTTCATTAAGCCTAACTACCTCTCTTATAAATTGGGGATGAATGAATTTATAAAAAAACAAAAAACCGCAAAGTCCTAAAAGAGCTGCAATTAATACCCGTGTGATAATTTTAAATATCATAATATTCTAATTTATGATGTTCTGAAAAATAATAGTAATGATAAACATAAACAGTGACTTTTTGAAATTTCAGGAGACAGGAATCGCATAATTTTTATGGTGTCGATAAAGTTCTGTATAAACCGCATGAAAGTATAATTAACAACTTACTGATGATAGCACATTTTAGCTTTATGTCATCTCAGTCGTATTTTAAAAATCCTTACTTTTGCAGTCTTAAATATCAAGTCGGAATATATGAAGATCTCGTACAACTGGATAAAAGATTATCTTAAAATAGACCTGGCACCTTCAAAGGTTGCGGAAATACTTACTTCCATTGGTTTGGAGATTGAAGGACTGGAAGAGTGGGAATCAGTGAAGGGAGGCCTAAAAGGGGTGGTCATAGGTGAAGTACTCACCTGTGCTAAACATCCCGGTGCTGATAAGCTCTCTATTACAACAGTTAATGTCGGAAATGGCGAAGCATTGAATATTGTCTGCGGTGCTCCAAACGTGGTGGCAGGTCAGAAAGTACCTGTTGCAACTATCGGAACAGTGCTTTACAAGGGTGACGAGAGCTTTGAGATCAAAAAGTCGAAAATCCGGGGTGAATTATCTGAAGGGATGATCTGTGCCGAGGATGAACTCGGTTTGGGCACTTCACATGAAGGTATTATGGTGCTTGATAATAATGCGGTGCCAGGAATGGCAGCATCGCAATATTTCAATATAGTCAGCGACTGGATTTACGAAATTGGCCTCACCCCTAACAGGATTGACAGCGGTTCGCATTTCGGAGTCGCACGCGACCTTGCAGCCTACCTGAACATAAATGAAAATATGCAGGTAAAGGCTGTAAGGCCCTTACTCGATGATTTCAAACCTGACAATGATGATAAGCCTTACCAGGTGATAATCAAAAACAGCACCGATTGTCCTAGGTAT
>CAIPJU010001024.1 GCA_903865465.1 uncultured Bacteroidota bacterium | reverse complement strand
CACCTACACGTCCATATAATACGATCCTGAGACCCGGAGATGGGAAAGTTCCCGACAGAATAGCTTATGTTCTCTGTACGGGATCAAGGGATGCGACAGTGGGTAATCCCATCTGCTCTCAAATATGTTGCATGTATTCAATTAAACAGGCGCAGTTACTTATGGGTGCATTACCGATGGCTGATGTGACTATATATTATATTAACATCAGGTCATTTGGTAAAGGATTTGAAGAATTTTATGACCAGGCAAAGGGAATGGGCGTGAACTTTGTAAAAGGCAAAATTGGAAAGATTAAGGAAAAAGAGAATGGAAATCTTATTTTGCGTTATGAAGATGTTAATGAAAACACCGTTAAGGAGGCTGAACACGATATGGTCGTATTGTCTGTTGGTGTTCTTCCCAATACTGACAGTGCCTCTCTATTTTCAGATGAAGAATTAAAACTCGATCCATTCAGTTTTGTTTACCAGGCAGATCCTCTCGCAAGTCCTTCAAAAACAAGCATTGAAGGTGTTTTCGTTGCGGGAACTGCAACCGGACCAATGGATATTCCTGATTCAATCCTTTCGGCAGGCGCTGCATCATCTGAAGCAATGAGTTACTTAATCCGGAAATGATGAACAAAAAGATAGGAGTTTATATATGTCATTGCGGCGGAAATATTTCCGATTATGTTGACGTAGAAAAAGTTAAGCACTCGATTGAAAATGAAGATGGCGTCTTCCTTGTTAAGACCACCATGTTCGCATGTGGTGATGCCAACCAGAAGGAAATGGTTGATGATATTAAGAAAAATGAACTTGATGGTGTGGTGGTAGCTTCATGTTCACCTAAACTCCACCTCATAACCTTCAGGGCAGTCACCGAAAGAGCCGGTTTAAACAAATATAACTACATCCACGCAAATATACGTGAACAAGCTTCCTGGGCTCATTCTGACGATAAAGTCGGTGCTACCATAACTGCGATACATTTAGTTAAGGCTGCAATTGCCAAAGTACGTTTAGCCAAAGCTCTTTATCCCTATATTATCACTTCCAAAAAGGCTGTTGCTGTAATCGGCGGTGGTGTTGCCGGAATGAGAGCAGCTATTGAATTATCAGACATGGGATGTCCTGTTACGCTTATTGAACGGGAGCATTTCATTGGCGGCAGGGTTGCTCAATGGAATTTACTGTTTACAACTAAAGAAACAGGGAAAGATGTTGTAACCAAATTATATGATAACATAGTCAGAAGAGATAATATCACTTTACTTACCGGGTCAGAAGTTGTAGCCAGTTCTGGCAATATTGGCGCTTTCAAGCTTAAAATTAAAAAAACTCCAAGATTTATAAAAGAAGAATGTCATAAGGGTAAGCTTCAGGAGGCAATAGCTGCCTGTCCGGTGACAGTAGCCGATGATTTCAACTTTAATATTACTGACAGAAAAGCAATTTACCATAATTTCCCGAGTGAATATCCCCAGGAACCTGTAATCGATATGAAGAACTGCACCAGGTGCGGGGAATGTGAAAAGATTTGTGAGAGTGTTGATTTCACCGAGAAAGAAAAAATAATTGACATAGAGGTCGGATCCGTTCTGATGGCTACCGGATTCGATTCATATACACCTTCGGAGGGGGAATTTGGTTATGTCCAGATTGAAAATGTAGTTACCCTTCCTCAATTTAAAAGGATAATTGAACTCAATGATAAAAAGTTGATTTTCAGAGGGAAAGAAATTAAGAATATAGCATATATATACTGTGTGGGAAGCCGACAGATTGAAGGTGATAACAAGTACTGCTCAAGATATTGCTGCACTTCAGCCATTTTTGCAGCTATTCATACGAAAAGCAAGTTTGAAAACATTAATAATTATCATTTCACCAGGGGGATCAGAACTTATGGGAAACAGGAGGTTTTATACGCTGAATCACTCAAAAAAGGGGACATATATCTGCAATCTTACGAAGATGATCCTCCTGTTGTTAATCAGGTGAATAATAAAATAAAAGTCTGGATCAATGATATTCTGACTGCAAAAAGAGAAATATCAGTTGAAGCCGACCTGGTTGTGCTTGTCACCGGGATGGTGCCAAGGGCAGATAATTCTGTGGCTTCTCTCTTTAAGCTTCCAAAAGGGAGAGATAAGTTTTTTAATGAGATTCATATGAAACTGCGTCCGGTCGAAACCGTCATTGACGGGATAACCATTTGCGGAGCATGCCAGGGACCCAAAAACATAATGGAGTCTGTTAATTCAGCTCTGTCGGCAGCTGCTAAATCATTCTCTTACGTGAGCAAAGGAGAACTGGAATTAGAACCTATCATAGCTAAAATAGAAAAAGAATTTTGTACATGGTGTGGGGCATGTGCAGAAGCCTGTCCTTTCGATGCTATTAAATTGGTGAAGGATGAGAAAAAAGATATAGCAGCTATAAATAGTTCAGTATGTAAAGGTTGTGGTATGTGCCTGCCTGTTTGTCCGGCAGATGCTATTGATTTAGTTGCTTACTCAAATAAAGAAATTGAATGTATGATTGATGCTCTGGCAGGTGAATAATATTTATTAACAGTTGATTGTGCTTATTCAAAAAAATACCATGGAGATCGAGAAAGGGAAAACATTTAAATACCTCAGGGAAAGAAGAGAAGTATCTCAGGCTGCAAAGGATAACCTGAAGCAATTTATCAGGATAAAGAAATCAATAACGGATGCTCTGAAGGAAAGCGACCTGACCATTGAACAATTGACACAAAAACTCGATATGCCAAAGCATGAGGTTGTTTTTTACCTGATGTCGCTTGTAAAATACGGATATGTGCAAACCGGAGCAGTTGATGATATGGATGCATATTTTTCTTACAAACTAAAAAATAATGGCTGATATTAATCCCGGATTCGGAAAAGAATTAAAGAAGTTTGGGGCATTCGATTTCAACGCATGCTATAACTGTGGAAACTGCACTGCTGTATGCTCTTTGTCAACAGAAGAAGATTCATTCCCCAGAGAGATGTTGCGATTCAGCGTTTTAGGATTGAAAGACGATATTAAATCTTCTCTAAAACCATGGCTTTGCTATTATTGCGGTGAGTGCTCAACACATTGCCCGCAAACTGCGAACCCAGGCGAGTTAATGATGTCACTCAGAAGATGGCTTACTGCTGAATACGACTGGACTAAACTATCCGGACTGTTATACAGATCGCTGCCTCTGACAATATCAGCATTCATTTTGTTGGCTATCGTAGTTTTAGGATTCAGTATAAATGAGAAATTTAATCCCGAAACCATAATGCTTTTCGGCCATAATTTTGAGTTGTTAGCCATTGTTATGGTTTTAGTTCTTATACTGCTTCCTAATATTATCAGAATGTGGTGGTTCATAATATTAAAACCAAAAATTAAGATACCTCTTTCAAAATATTTTACAGGATTGTGGGAATTAATACTCCATATGTTTACTCAGAAAAGAGCTTTGGATTGTGATGACAACAAGTTCAGATGGTTTGAACACTTTGTTCTGGTACTCGGGTATTTAGGTTTGCTCTTTACAACTGTCGTACTTGACTGGTTCTCAAGTGACAATTTAGTAGTAATTGTATTCGGTTACCTTCTCAGCATTGTTGTGTTTATAGTAACAATTGATTTTGTATGGAGACGATTCAGAAAGAGCGGGGAGATAAGCAAATACTCCCGGCCTTCAGACTGGATGTTTGTCATCTGGCTCTTTCTGATGGGATTTTCAGCATTCATGGTTCGTCTTTTTATTGACACTGGTCTAATTGTAAACAATTTCTGGATGTATATTTTTCATTTAACCATTCTTGTGCAGTGGGCACTTATTATTGTGCCTTTTGGTAAATGGACCCACTTCCTCTATCGCTCTTTCGCAGTGTATTTTGCAAAAATAAAAGGCTAATGATATCAGACTACCGTTGCTTTTTTTGCTTCGTAAGGGCGTTTGAGAAATTACTTGAGAAAGAAAACATCTCCGGGGAAGGGAAGAGTTCTTTCACAAATGAGATGATCTGCCTGTATCATGAGAACTATAAGAAATTAACAGCTCCTGAATTTTCAAGAGAACTGCAT
>CAIPJU010001023.1 GCA_903865465.1 uncultured Bacteroidota bacterium | reverse complement strand
CTGTTAAATAGCTTACTGTTTTTCATTTTTACCAGGGTAAGAAGAATGGTTTGAGTCAACCACCCCGACCATGTATTTGACTCTGTAAAATAATAAGTTACTGCCATGGCCGCCCCTCCTTCAAAAGGAGGGGAAAATGGTTTATTAGGAATCCGTCTCTTCTATATTTTTGTTATTCATTCCCGATACTCATATTATTAATAATTGAACCTTGTCACTTCTTCATATGTTATGAAATTCAATGACCATGAAGTTCAAAAACAGATAAAAAAGGACTTAAGTCATTGTTAAAAATTGTCACAAGGTTTACTATTGCAAAAAAATCGAAAATGAACAATGCAATTTACAATTTCAGGGAACCAAAAAATGAAACCATCCTCTCATATGGCCCGGGCAGCTATGAACGGAAAATGCTTGAAGAGGAGCTTAATCTTCAGAAGAACAGGAGAGTTGACATTCCTCTTATAATTGGGGGCAAAGAGATAAGGACAGGAAATACGCGCAAAATTGTAATGCCTTGCGATCATGGTCATGTTCTGGCAACTTATCATATTCCTGAAGAGAAGGAGGTAAATCTGGCAATTGAGGCGGCTCTTGCTGCCAAAACTGAATGGATGACCCTTTCGTGGATGGAAAGAGCCTCTATTATGGCAAAGGCTGCAGAGCTGATATCTAAAAAATATCGCTTTACCATTAATGCTGCTACCATGCTTGGCCAGGGCAAAAATGTTATGCAGGCGGAGATTGATTCTGCCTGTGAAGTGATTGATTACCTCAGATTCAATAATTATTTTGCTTCGCTCATTTATATGGAGCAGCCCATTTCGGAAAACGGATCAATAAACCGCCTGGAATACAGGCCTCTTGAAGGTTTTATATATACAGTCACACCCTTCAACTTTACGGCAATAGCTTCAAATCTAAATACCAGCGTTGCAGTAATGGGAAACACCACAGTATGGAAACCTGCATCGACGGCAGTATTGTCGAACTATTACCTGATGAAGATTCTCGAAGAGGCCGGACTGCCTGCAGGCGTCATCAATTTCCTTCCGGGAACAGGTTCTCTCATCAGTAATATCGTCATGAAGCACAGGGATCTGGCTGGAATACATTTTACCGGTTCGAATGCTACTTTCAATACCCTCTGGAAACAGGTTTCAGATAATTTGAGTTCTTACAGGTCATATCCTAAAATAGTAGGTGAAACAGGCGGAAAGGATTTTATTTTCGCTCATAACTCTGCAAATCCTGCTGAGCTGGCAACTGCCATTGTAAGAGGCTCTTTTGAATACCAGGGTCAGAAATGTTCAGCAGCTTCGAGGGCTTATATTCCCAAATCGCTGTGGAATGAAACAGAGCAGCATCTGTTAAGGATGATATCTGAAATAAAAACCGGCGATGTCGTTGATTTCCGGAACTTTGTAAATGCTGTAATCGATGAAACATCATTCGACCGTATCAATTCCTATATTAACGTGGTAAAATCATCATCCGAAGCCTCAATTATCGCAGGTGGGAAAAGCGATAAATCGAAGGGATATTTTATTGAACCGACTATTATTGTCACTAAGAATCCCCACTTCATTACCATGGAAGAAGAGATCTTCGGCCCTGTGATTACAATTTTTGTTTATGAAGACTCAGAATTCGAAGAAACTCTGAATATCTGCGACCACACCTCACCCTATGCTCTTACAGGAGCAATATTCAGCAATGACAAATATGCAATGATTGAAGCCTGCAGGAGGTTAAGATATGCTGCCGGTAATTTCTATATCAACGATAAACCAACAGGTGCAATGGTAGGCCAACAGCCATTCGGGGGTGCCAGGGCTTCGGGAACCAACGACAAAGCGGGAAGCTATCTTAATCTTTTAAGATGGGTTAGTCCAAGAACAATTAAGGAGACCCTTGTTCCCGCTACAGATTTTAAATATCCATTTATGGAATAAGATTCCACCCATTTTTTATCTGACCTCATTTCGGTAAGAAGGTTTTTAATAGCTGAATTTGACTGAAATTCTCAGAACAAATTACAGCTATTTATGTTATTAATATCATGAAACTTGATTATACAAATATTAAATATTACATTTATTAAATGAAAGGCAAATGACCTGACAATCATTAGCATACTCATAAACAGGATCTTGCCCTGGTGTAAATCGGGAAGAGAGACGAAGTAGATTAATGTTAATTTTAAAATTACCTCCTGGTTTTCAAATTTTAAATCAGAGCGTAATTCGGCTAAAATTCAGATAGTTCTAACAAATTAAACTAAACAGTATGAAAAGAAATCTACTCCTAATTATTTCATTGTGTGTAGTTATTGCTTCCTATGGGCAACATCAGACTAACAAAATTGACAAAAGCGGAAATATCTATAAGTTAACACCTTATGGACATGAAGCTGTAAGGGGGCTGAAAAGCACCGGGTCACTGATACCCGGAAAAACCAGCAAACCTCAATTTTCAACTGCTGCTCAAAAGATACTGATCAACAGTCTCACCGAAAACTGGGATTTAATATCGAGCGCCTGGAAAAATCTGAGTAAAACCGATTACACTTATGGATCTGGCTCAGAAGTGGCAATAACATCGAGTTATAATACTCTTACCAGCCTGTGGACCAACTCCACCAAGAGTGAAACGACATTTGACATAAGCGGGAATACAACACTTGTGGTTAATTATATCTGGTCTGCAGCATGGGTCAATCAGTCAAAAACCGAATATGTGTATAACGCAACCGGTGATAAAACCTCAGAGACAACATCTTCATGGAACGGATCTGCTTTTGTCTTCCAAACCAAAACTGATTATAGCTACGATGCAGGAAGAAATCTTACGACTGAAACTTCTTCTACCTATAATTCTGGAACATCTTCGTGGGTTAACGCAAGTAAAACTGACTATACCTATTCGGGAGGCTATGAATCACAGGAAATTACTTCAACATGGGACCTGACCATTCCAGGATGGGTTAACTCAGATAAATTAAATTATTCCTACGACGGCAGTGGAAATCAGATTCTCGCTGTTGATCAAAAGTGGGATAAGACAATCCCAGGCTGGGTAAACTCCGACAAAACCGAGATGGCTTATGATGTTTCAGGCTTTTTGAACCTTTTAACATCTTCAACATGGGATACTTCAGTCAACCCTGCTGTCTGGGTTTACTCTATGAAAATAGAATTGGTTTTTGATGCCGGCGGTAATCTTACCCAGAGTACCTCATCATCATGGGATACAGGGACATCTTCATGGACAGAGCTTACTGTGTCAGTAACAACTTATTCAGCCTTGCAGACAATCACAACCAATCAAACCAATTTAGGAGGAATATTGATGAACTCATCAAGAGTTACCCTGAATTATTCTGATGCTACCAGGGTTGGAAAACTTGATGAAGGATCCTTCAAAATTTATCCTAACCCTGTTAAGGATTATATCATCATAGATTTCCAGAATGGACAGGGAACCGGGCAGGCAGAATTATATGATATGTTTGGCAGAAAAGTTCTGGATATAAGGCAGTCAGGAAGCAGACAGGTAATTCCGGCTTCTGATTTACAGAGGGGCGTTTATTTATATAAGGTTCAATCGGGTGGTAAAACTACAACCGGAAAACTTGTTGTTGAATAAACTGAAAGGGAGTCAGAAGAAGTGAGTGATAGAAGAGCTGATTTAATGCTGATGTAAGAGTGATTCATTATTGTAATCAGATGATAAGGAATGTTGAACTGTAGGTTAGTCCGTTTTCCCTAAGCCACCAGCGCAAAGCTTTTGCTATTTTGCGGTTTCTTAACCTGACCTGACCCGTCTCATCAGATTTCACAAAATAAAACGCCCG
>CAIPJU010001022.1 GCA_903865465.1 uncultured Bacteroidota bacterium | reverse complement strand
TTGCGTAGAAGACCAGATGCAACATAAGGTCACCAAGTTCATTCTTAATTCCATCCTCATTTCCCGAGAAAATTGAGTCGGCGAGTTCGTATGTCTCTTCAATTGTCAGCTTCCTGAGACTTTCATAAGTCTGTTTCATATCCCAGGGGCATTTAAGTCTGAGTTCATCAATGATATCCAGAAGCCGGCTGAATTCCCTAAGGCTTTTATCTCTATCGTTCATGTAATTCTTAAAATAACTGGTTAGCGGCTGGTGATTTGAATTTACCGTCAATTCTCACCACTGAGCCGACGGAAATATTGAATAATTCTGACATATTAGCTCCATTAATGGCAACTTCCAGGAGGTCAAGCTGATTGAATCGGGCTAGCATGTCTCCGACAGCTACATCGCTGTATTTATTTGAAATTGAGTCAGTGTAATTCCTGTTACTCTGAATCAGTATCCTGTATGTTCTGTTTTCAAAAACCCTGAAGAAGACTTCATGTGTTATGTTGGAAATCGCATTCCCGTAAGAATCGATAAAAATGATGCTTCCTATTATAACATCCTTTTCAATTGTCGCCCTCAAAGGATATCTTTCTGTTAGTTTTTTTAGCTCTGTGCCAAGCTCTGCCGGGTTTTTACCCAAGACAAGAGCCGCCGCACTCCTGGCGAATATTTCAAGTTCATCCGAAGCCCCATTGGTCTCAATCTTTATTATGAAGTCGGGATCGGAATTAAGAACCAGATTAAATATTCCATTATCAGCTCCGATAAAAATGTGGCCCCTCGCACCCACAATAAGATGATCCTGTCCCTCCCTGGCTTCGGAGTGAACACATATAATATGGATGGTTCCTTCAGGATAATTCGAAAAGGTGTTCCTGATCACAAAGGAAGCATGGGCTATGTTAAACGGCGGAATACTACCGGCATTATCTATAATCGTAATGCCGGGACAGAAGCTCATTAGCTTTCCCCTGATGATCCCATTATAGATATCATCAGCTTTCCACTCTGTTGTTAGGGTAACTGCCGGCATACTAAAAAACTTGAAGCAAAGATAATCTTATAAGCAAAAAATAAGCTTACTTTGCAGGGGACAAAAAAAATATTTATAAATAGTTGAACCTGTTGCTTTGTAATGTCCAATGATGAAGGTCCTGCTAAAAAAATCTTATAAGGTTTAATGACTGAGATTATTATATTTCTGGAAGATATTGATCCTGTAATATTTTTCGGGACAAATAATTCCATACTGGATAAAATACGGGGTTTCTTTCCGAAAATCAAGATCCTTGCGCGCGGAAATGAAGTAAAGTGTATGGGAGAGGAGAGCGAGATAACTCTTTTCGCCGAGAGATTCAACGAACTGATTGAGTATTATCAGAAGTTTCACCGGCTCGATGAACAGGATCTTGAGAAATATTTCTTCGATCCTGAACATATGAAGTCAGCATCAAGGGGAGAGTTTGAGAATGTGATAGTTTTTGGTACAAGCGGTAAACCTGTCAGGGCTCGCACCGTGAATCAGCTGTTACTCGTAAATGATTTCAGGATCAACGACCTGATAATTGCTGAAGGACCAGCGGGAACAGGTAAGACATACACTTCAATTGCATTGGCAGTAAGAGCATTAAAGGAGAGGGAGGTAAAAAAGATCGTTCTCACCAGACCTGCTGTGGAAGCAGGTGAAAGACTTGGTTTCCTTCCCGGTGATATGAAGGAGAAACTCGATCCCTATCTTCAACCTTTATATGATGCGCTTCACGACATGATTCCTTTTAAAAAGCTTGAGACCTGGATTGAAGACGGGACTGTTCAGATTGCTCCTCTTGCTTTCATGAGGGGAAGAACTCTTGAAAATTCCTTCGTGATCCTCGATGAGGCTCAGAATGCAACTATCAGCCAGCTAAAAATGTTCCTGACAAGGATGGGGGTCAGCTCGAAATTCATTATGACCGGCGATACCACACAGATTGATCTTCCTAAAAAGAATGAATCAGGATTGCTTCAGGCCATGAGAATACTCAGCAACATTGAAGGTATTTCAGTAATTAAATTCGACGAACGTGATATTGTAAGGCACAAACTTGTAAAGAGGATTGTGAGGGCTTATGAAAACGAGGAAAATGAGACTGACAGAAAAAAAATGATTATTTAGATATGATAAAGACATTAGTTAGCTCCGATTTCACCTTCCCTGGTCAGAAAAGTGTTTATAAAGGCAAAGTCAGGGATGTCTATAACATAGACGATGAATATATGCTGATGATAGTTTCTGACAGAATTTCAGCATTCGACTTTGTACTTCCTAAGGGAATTCCTTATAAAGGACAGGTCTTGAATCAGATAGCTGCCAAGTTTCTTGATGCGACAAGCGATATAGTTCCTAACTGGAAGATAGCTACTCCTGATCCAACTGTTACTTTTGGACACAAATGCGAACCATTTCCTGTTGAGATGATAGTAAGAGCTTATCTTACAGGAAGTTCATGGAGAACATATAGCAGCGGGGCACGCGAGATCTGCGGAATAAGAATTCCTGACGGGATGAAAGAGCACCAGCAGTTTGCGAAGCCAATAATAACTCCTACCACGAAAGCAGAGCAGGGGAGACATGATGAGGATATTTCGAGAGATGAGATCATCAGCAGCGGCCTTATTTCTGAAGAAGACTATACTCTGATTGAAAAGTACACAATGGAAGTCTTTATGCGTGGCTCTGAAATAGCTGCTGAGCATGGGCTTATACTGGTTGATACAAAATACGAATTCGGAAAAAAGGATGGACGGATCCTTCTGATTGATGAGATTAATACTCCTGACTCCTCAAGATATTTTTACGCTGATGAATACCAGGAGCGATTTGATAAAGCTCTTCCACAGAAGCAGCTCTCAAAGGAGTTTGTTCGGGAATGGCTCATGGCAAATGGTTTCCAGGGAAAGGAAGGACAAAAGGTGCCGGAGATGACAGATTCATTTGTTGATGAGGTATCTGAAAGGTATATTGAGCTTTACGAGAATATTACAGGTGAGAAATTCATAAGGGCAGATATTACCAATGTTCCTGAAAGGATTGAAAATAATTGCCTTAACTTTCTTAAATCAATCTGATTACGATTACATAAATTTTCCCAGGAATGAAATTTAAAGGTTTTTCCCTAATTGTAGGAGCTCTGATAATCCTGTTTCTTACAGGTTTCCCTTCCAATGCCCAGGTTGTTGTCGAAAGGTCCAAAGAAAAGGTAATAATTTCCGGAGTTCAGTATTATGTGCATGTAGTTAAGAAAGGGGAGACTGCATATTCAATATCAAAGGCTTATGGTTTAACTGTTGCCGATCTGGTAAAAGGAAACCCCCAGGCTGCTTCCGGAATAAATGAAGGTCAGTCTCTTAGGATTCCGGCTGCTTTGGTAACTGAAACCCTTACTCCTGAACAGGTTAGCCATCAACAAGCCCGTGATGATAATAAATACATCTATCATACACTTAAGCAGGGTGAGACAGTTTATTTTCTTTCAAAATCATATAAAGTTCCTGTTGAGGATATAGTTGCCTGTAATCCCGGGCTGGACATTACAAAAATGTCCGTTGGAATGGAGATCGCAGTCCAAAGGAAAGAACCATCACCATCAAGAAAAACTACAGATAGCAGCGATAAAAAGCATTTCTTTCATAAAGTACTTGATGGAGAGACACTTTCGTCGATTGCTGATAAATATGGAATCTCTGCAAGGGATCTTAAAAAAGAGAACAAGGATATTAAGTTTCCGCTGGCAGGCGATTTGATAAGGGTTCCCGGCACAAAACCACTGGATAATAAGACCCCTGAATCAGCAAAATCTGAAGCTGCACCGCTTGTTGAAAAGGAGCCACAACCAGTTGTTGTCAAACCTTCCGGATTTACAGAATTTAACAGCCTTTCAGGTACCATAAATGTTGCTGTGCTTCTCCCTTTTTATCTGAGAGAGAATTCCACCCGTGAAAGTGTTGATTCCTCTAAAACCAACAAGGGTAAAACCATATACAAATACACTAACAGGGATGAAGACTGGGTATATCCACGTAGTCTCGATTTCGTTGAGATGTATGAGGGCATATTGCTTGCCGCAGATACTCTTACATCACGCGGACTCAATGTCAACATATATCCATTCGACATTGGCAGAGATTCCTTCGAGTTGGAGAGCCTTATCAGGTCGGGTCGTCTTGAAAAGATGGATCTTATCATAGGTCCTGTTTATTCGCATAATCTTTCGATTGTTGCCTCTTATGCAAGGAACCTCGGGATCCCTGTGGTTTCGCCTGTTCCGCTGCAGAATAATAATGTTCTTGCAGGAAATCCAGGACTCTTCCTTGCCAATTCAACACTCGAAGTCAGCCAGAAAGCTTTGGCGAGAAAGGTGGGAGAGGATCATGGAAGGAATATCATTTTTGTTAATTCCGACTCTACAAACACCGATGAAGATGTAATAAGGTTTCACAGAATTTTACTTAAAGAACTTTCCGGCAAGATCCAGCATAATGAGGTGAAATTTAAGGAAATACTATTCTCCGGTTTGTCGATGTTTGATACCGATTCAGACAGTAAACTGTCAGGTGCCCTTTCGGAGAATTCCGAAAACATCGTGATAATTGCATCTGAAGATCCACCTGTCATCAGCAAAGTTATTGTTGATCTCGACGGATTGTCGAGGAAATATGACCTGAAGGTCTTTGGATATTCAACCTTGATGGAGAATGTGAACATCGACCCAAAATATTTTTTCGATCTTGGACTGATGGTTTATTCACCTTCGAGTATTGACTATACAAAGCCGAATGTTATTGCATTTAATTCCTCCTTCAGGAAGAAGTTTCTGACAGAGCCTGTCGAAAAAAGTTTCGCTTGGCAGGGCTATGATATTGCTTACTATTTCATGAGCGGACTTGCCCGACGGGGTAAAGATTTCATTGAACATCCGGAATTGCATAAGCCTGAGCTTCTTCAGACTGATTTTGACTTTGTAAGGAATAGAAGCGGGGATGGATTTGAAAATCAGAAACTTTATCTTATAAGGTATTCAAAGGATTATGAAGTAATTACAGTAGCAGGCAATAAATAGTACTGTCAGTCACCATAAATAATTTCACAATTATTATCTTTCTTATACCATAATCAAATATTTATTGATTTGGCGGAATAACATCACAGATCTAATTGTCTATATAAATGAAGTATGATTAAAGGATCGTACAGTGAAACTGATGATCTTGAGCTGGTCAGGGCTGTTTTGGGAGGTGACAGGAGTGCTTTTAGCGCAATTGTTTCGCGTTACCGGAAAATGGTCGCCCGGACAGTAAAAGGGATGCTGAACGATACTGTTTATGCAGAAGATGTTGGGCAGGAGGTTTTTATTAAGCTTTATTATTCCTTGTCTGAATTCAGGGGTGAATCGAAGCTTTCAACATATATACAGAGAATTGCTGTTAACCTTACTCTTAATGAGATAAAAAGGAGAAAACGCTTCTCCTCAATGTTTTCGCAGAAAGGTAATGATGAGATGCATGAACTTGAAGTTCCGGATTATGATACTGAATCTTCAAAGGAGGCTAAAGAGATAGTTCAGAAGGCTTTACAGGCTATGGATCCAAAATTCAGGATAATAGTGGTAATGCGTATGCTTCAGGGCTATTCGACTAAGGAGACAGCTGAAATACTTGAACTCCCGTTGGGAACGGTACTTTCAAGGCTTTCAAGAGGGCAGGAACAATTAAAAGATATACTTGAAAAACTATAAGGAAATGAAATCTTCGGGCATCAAAAAAATTATTATAAACTCCACAGATGCTGATTACGATACAGGAGAGGATTCTAATATATTAGAAACCAATGGAGTGACTTATGACTTCAGTGAAACCTTTGAAGCTGAATTGTTAGAAGCAATATATTTAAAAGGGAAGACCAGTTCGAGGGAATCAGAGTTTTCAATTTCAATGAACCGTCTTTTCTATAAAATAATGCTTACAGGTGCAGCGGCGATAGTCATTCTTCTTATTTCGATTTTTCTCATGGAAGGGTCTCTTTCTTTTAACTCCTTTCTCGGACTGGGAAACAGTTACGACGAAAGCACAATATGTCTTCTGACTGGTAATTAGAACAATATGAAAGCAAAACCTATAATAGTAATTATTGCTACCCTGATAATCGGATTTGTTCTTGGGATGCTCACTTCAGCACAGATAAGGCTTCAGAAACTCAGGCCTGTCAGGGTTTTCTTCTCCGAAGAAAGATTTCGCGAAGGCTTTTATAATGCTATTGGTCCTGATGAAAAACAGAAAGCACGGATTGACATAATCCTTGATAAATACGCAAAGATTAACGGGAATTTGCAGAGTAATTTCAGAAAAGAGTTCGATTCCAACATTAAGGAATTCAGGACTGAGATCGACTCAACTCTGACAAAAGAACAACTGGTCAGGCTTAAAGAGTTTGATGAACGCCGTCAGGAGATGATACATCAGAACAGAAGACAGCATGGAGTTGACTCATTGAATGTGAGAGACAACTGGAATCATCCCGACAGACGGCAACCTGGGAACAGGCCTCCTCCGCCTGCTTTAGAGGCTTCTGACTCTAACAGGTTACACAGTAATAAATAGCAGATAATCAAGTAAAATGGGTAGATCCTCCGGATTTACTCCCAGCGATATCAGAAGTGGTTTATCCTCTGAAAAGATGGCCATGAACTTCTCGATTGCTATTTCGTGGCTTATAAGACTTAAGCGGTAGAAATCAACGGCTTCTTTCTTTTTCGCCTGGCATAGGGCAAGATGCCCCTTGTTAATATAGTCATGTACAGTCAGTTGACCTGCGGATAGCCTTTCAAAATATTTTTCCGAATCATCAAACCTGCCAAGGGCAAAATAGCAATAGGCTATTGGTCTGAGAATCTTTAGGTTTCCCGGGTCATTATATTCAACTCTGAAATAATATTTTAATGCTTTTTCGTATTCTCTCAGGTCGAGATAGCAGTGAGCGATCATAATTACTGTATGAAAATTACCTGGTTCTAAATCGGAAGCCTGCAGATAACATTCAAGAGCCTCATCATTTTTCCCGAGTCGCCTGAGGCATAAGCCCGTCTTCTTTATCGTCCACGCTTTTCTGTCAATAAGTTCAGCTCTTCTGTAATACTTAAGAGCGTCATCCCAACTTCCAGTTTCCTGATAACAGTATGCTATCTTTTCGTAGAGTTGGGCATCTGCAGGCTTTTCGGGAATCTGCCTGAGAAATAACTGTAATGCATCATCATAAAAATTCTTGCTGAAGAAATAGTCAGCAAGGCCAGCCTCTGCTTCATGGGCATTTCCCGACTGTTTGAAGAATTCTGAATTATAAATATCGAGTTTCCCGTTAAAGAAATCTTCAAATTCCTTTTTGTATGGAGAGAGCTTAAAGAATCTGTACAGGTCCTGCAGGTATTGAGTGACGTTGGTCCGGAATGATTTAAAGGAGTCAAGGGTATTACTTTCATCGTCGAGTTGCTGGAGGCCCTCAAGCTCCATACGAAAGACTTTAAGCATCATATTCTTTTGTGCTGAGGGCAGATATTTCAGGTTTAGCAGAAGAGAATATTTATCTGAATTACAGATGAATGGTGTTTTATAAAGAGCTTCTGCCAATTCATTGGTACCAGGTCCGAGTATTTCGTCAAGGTATATCTCGTTGATAGTTTCATGATCGGGATAGAAGGGTACAAACCAGTTCTGGAAATCCTTGAAGAAGTCGAAGTGCTTAAGGTTTGCAAAGGCAGACATATAAACATCAGACCCTTCCATCTGGAGTTTTGTGAGCTCCTCCATTGTTTTGAAAATTGCCTCTGAATCGCTGAACATCTCAGACCAATCAGGATTTTTCTCTTCATTTATATCCTTTGGAAGTATATTATCCAGATCCAGTTTCTCTTCAATCCTTGGCTTCAGCTTCTCAACCTGCGGCAGGATCTCATCATGTAACTTCCTGCTCAGTTCTTCAGTCTCGCGCGACTTTATTATTTGCAGCACAATTATCCTGCTATGTTCCCTGAAGCCGGGATTTAATTCTAATTGATTTATCCTTGCGGTCAGCTCGGGATAGAGACTTACCCTGTCGTTATAATAATGCAGGTTTAATATAAGACCTGAAAGAGCCCTTTCAATGACCTGTTCCAGGCCCGATTCATATATATCTATCAGCTGGTAAAGTTTTTCAGTCTGCCATGTCCTGAATGAACTCAGTGTAATAGCCGAAACAAAGATGCTTGTTTCAAACCATCTGAATTTGCCTGACTTAATAATGATATCAATCAGGCTGCTCTCTGCTTCGCCATAGTAATCAGTCAGCCATAAGTGGTTAAAAATGTTCTTTATCAGATGCTTATGTTTAAGCGAAATCTCCGACGACGGGTCGGGGTTGAACTCATTACTGAGCTTGAGCCACTCATCCAGCTCTGATTTGAACATCAGATCATCTACTGTCTCAATAATCGTTTTGCCACTGAGTTTAACCTCCTTTTCGGCCTGCTGCTTTATCCAGTAAGTATGCCATCCGGAATTATGTGACAATATGTCCTGCCTGGCCCTGTCGGAAAGCCTTAAAATTGACTGAATAAGTTTGATGTAAATCTTATTTCGTTCCGGATCCTTAATTCCTTCAATAGTGTAAGTGACCATATTCCTGTAGGTCAAAACCATGTTTTCATATTCATCATGCAGGTCACCGGATGAGGTAAAGGAAATCATATCAGACAAAATATCAAGACTTTGCTTTATTTTCTTCTCGGCAACAAAAGTGCCAATTCTTTTATGATACAATATTACTTTTGATGAATCCATTTTCTTAATATTTGGAATGATATGACAAAATATCATCCTTTATCCAAATAGCTTCATTGCAACAATCAGGCCGTTTCCGTCAGAAGTTATAACCGATGCTTATATATCCCTTGATTCTATGGTAAAAGTCATCATTTCTGTGACTTCCATACATTGCTCCGATTCTGATAGGTCCTATGGCAGACATGTAACCGAGCCCCAATCCAAATCCCGAAATCAACGCATAGTCGTTTAAGCGGTTTACCTCTTCTATTGCCAGGAAGTTTGACATTATTTCCAGATGAAGATCATTAATGAATTCATAATCAAATTTTCCGTTGACCCCGGCCATTTTCCTGACAGGTATTTCATTGGGATGATAGCCTGTTGCGGGAATGGAACGGCTGTTTAACTGGTCAATTCCTCCTACCAAATAAAAGTTATTCTGCGATGAAATTGAATCACATTTAGTTATGTAGAGCAGATTTCCTCCGAAGGAGAGGCTTACCCTTTCCGAAGGAGAAAAATACTGGACAAAGTTCATGTTCAAAGTGTAGAACCTGTCGAATAAAAAGCCTTCAGGATTTTTATTATGATAGAAAGTCTCTGAAAGGTTTGATCGTATTGTGGCCGAAATGGGTTGAGATGAGGAAATTATTGTATTAAATGTTAAACCATTATCAGGAAAGTGCTTGCTG
>CAIPJU010001021.1 GCA_903865465.1 uncultured Bacteroidota bacterium | reverse complement strand
TATAACCTGAATATGAGATTTATCAACATTCACCTGGAAAGGTGAACCAAGATAGAGTTCCTTGCTCTGCTTCAGAAAATCCTTACTCTCACTGAAATATCCTGCCTGGAGATTCATTGAATTGACGGTCGACGATACTAGTGAAAAAGAGTTAAGGCTGTTGATAGCATCTTCAATATTCTTTCCCTGATTATAGGCAGCCATACCGGTAAAATAGGTTTCCGAGGCCAGAACCTTAACACTATTATTTTGTACAGGTCCCACAATAGCATTGACCTGATAGGCTTTTGGTGCAAATTTATTTATCAGCACAGCTGCCAGCAGGAAAAAAGCTATGCATCCAAGATAAAAATACTTTAAGTAAAAAACCTTCAGTAGATATTCCTTGAGCAGAGCATTTGAAGACTCTGATTCATTTCTTTTTCTCATATTTAAATAATTTTTAAAGAACTCTTACAAATAAAATAACAGCTATCAGTGATGAAATGGAGCTTAGCGCCAAAGAAAAGATATTATTGCCATAGTTTGACCGGATTAACTTCATTGGTTCGACAATAATAACATCATTCGACTGAATATAATAAAAATCTTTCCCGGCAATTCTGGAATCGGTAAGGTCGAGTTTGTGATGGATGATCTTATCACCCTCCTGCCGTATCAGGATCACATCTTTCCTGTTTCCGTATTGCGAAAGACCGCCTCCCAGAGCCAGGGCTTCATAAATGCTGATCTTGTCCTGTGAAAAAGTATAATTTCCCTGCCTCTGAACCTCTCCGAGAACAGAAACATTGTTTTCAATAAATTTTACAATCACTGATGATGCGGCGGTATATTCATTTAGAGCTTCTAATAGCTTAACACCCGATTCGTTAGTGGACATACCTCCAACATGTATCTTACCCACAAAGGGGAAATAGATATTTCCTGCCTCATCAACCTGGTAACCTATCATACCGCTATTGGAATTGCTGTTCATACTTTCACTGGAACTAAATAGCGAATTGGTTTTTTCATCAATACTGTAAACCTTAATATAAAGCTTATCATAAGGCATAATCAGCTTATGCTCCCTTGGATTAACGATTGGTTCCTGCAGCTCATCGATGTCGTTTACATAGAGAAGCTTTTTCACTGGTACACACGATATCATCAGAATCATCCCTAAAAACAGAAAAATGATCCTGTAACTAACCTTCGGTTTTACAATCATGATGAAATTTTTAAAATTCATTTTTAGTATCTTCTAAATAAACAGCAGCAAAACTACAAAAACTAAAGATTCAATCCAACTCTGCTGGCTCCTTAAAATCCAAGCTTTTGCCATTTTAAGGCATAAAATCCAGACCCTGGTCCAAAGCAATCGATGCTGAAAATATCAAACACGAAAGTTAATCATCGTAAACTTAATATTAATCAAAATATACTGGTCAGGATAAAAATATGCGGTTTGAACAGATCACCAAAGCGGTAAATTTTAAATTCATCAGGTTAAGCAGGATTTTATCAATTCCAGTTTTACATCAGACCAGGGCATTGCAGCAGGTTCTAAAATTGCAAAGGTGACATATGCCACCCTTACTTAACAATTTCATTATTAAAATGTTTTTACCTCTTAATAATTTTCAGATATTCAAACCCCTCTCCCTTTTTTATTCTAACTATATAAACCCCCTGGGGAATCTGTGAAGTACTTATGGTCTCCTTTCTGTCAATTCTGCCATGATAAACAACTTGCCCCAGCGAATTAAGTAATTCATAATCTGCAATATAACCACTATTTATAGTTCTTTCTATTGTCAATTCCCGATTGAACGGATTAGGATAAGCCTTTGTCTTAACCCCATTTTCAGGTAGCTGCTCATTCCCAGTGAGTATGAGATTTATTGTATTTGAGGGGACAGAACTGCATCCGTTTTGAGTAACAATAGCATAATAATCTCCCGATGCCGTAGCGATATAAACCTGCCCTATGGCGTCAGCTATCAGATTACTCTGGTAATACCAGCTGTTACCTAATGCTGAAGAAGAATTCAGAGTATTATCTGTCTGAGTGATGACCGGTGTTGCAGGAGTCTTCGGTTGAGGATCAATACTTACAGTCACACCATTCGATAAACAGCCCGATGAATTTCTGGCAGTAATAGTATATGTTCCTGATACCACGGATTCAAATGTTCCTGATGTGTTCAAATAGGAAGAACCGTCAATGCTGTATGACATGCCGATACCTGTGGGTGAGGTGATACTTATTGATCCGGTCGATACCAGACATGTCGGCTGTACAAGGGTTCCGATCGGATCCGATGGAGAAGAAGGCTGGTCGTTTATTGTAACATTTGCACCTCCTGATATACAACCTGCAGAACTTTTTGCCGTAATCGAATAACTTCCTGGAATGAGCCCGGTAAAAACACCCGTTGAATTTGTAAATGTCTGACCATCGATGCTGTATGAAATCCCAACCCCTTTTGGAGAGTTGACAGTTATTGTAGCTGTAGGAACCGTGCATGTAGGTTGATTAGTAGCCAAGGAGGGTACCGAAGGGGTTGAAGGCTGCTGATTTATAGTTACATCAGTTCCTGCAGAGGTACATCCTCCCGAATTTCTGGCAGTGACAGAGTAAAACCCCGATGCTACCGATGCAAATATGCCTGAAGTGTTGGTATATGTTGAACCATCAATGCTATAAGTCATGCCTGCCCCTGCAGGTGAAGTAATTGTTATTGAACCTGTTGATAACGAGCAGTCGGGTTGGGTTGATGTAAGCACCGGCGCAACTGGTGTTCCCGGCTGGGAATTAATCGTGGCTCCGGTTCCTCCTGAAATGCACCCGGCAGAACTTTTTACTGTTACCGTATAGGTACCCGCAGAAAGAGATGGGAATATCCCGCTGCTGTTTAAGTAGCTTACTCCATCAATACTATATGTAAATCCGGCTCCTGTGGGAGCAGTAACAGTAATTGACCCGGTAGAAACCGAACATGTTGGCTGAGTAAGGTCCACTGTAGGTGAAGCAGGCGTTGAGGGCTGTGCGTTGATAACCGCAATTGTCCCCTGCGAAATACATCCAACCTGGTTTTTTGCGGTAATGGTGTAAGTGGCGGGCGAAAGAGTGGAAAAGAGCCCCGATGTATTAACATAGGTCGTTCCGTCAATACTGTAAGTCATACCTGTTCCTGTGGGTGAAGTTACAGTTATTGAACCAGATGCAACAGAACAGGTTGGCTGTATAAGCGTGGCTGAAGGTGCAGATGGGGTTGCAGGCTGTGCGTTTATCACAATTGAGTTTGATGGTACGGAAATGCAGCCGAGAGAATTTGAAACTGTATATGTATAAGATCCGGCAGCTAAGCCGGAAACAATTGTTGAGTTTCCTGTTCCGGTATAGGTCGATCCTCCCGGGCTTCTTGTGAGAGTCCAGCTTCCCGATGAGGGCAGTCCGCCAAGATTTACACTGCCTGTCGCAACTGAACATGTCGGTTGATTAATAGTACCAACAACAGGTGATCCAGGAGTGTCGGGACTTACATTTACAACAGCATCAGCTGAAGCAGATGAGGTACAGCCCAGGCTATTTGTAACAGTAAAGTTATAGGTTCCTGCTGGAATGGAGCTTATGCTGGTAATAGTTCCTGAACCCGAACTGCTTGCGTTCCCTGGATTTCTGGTGATTGTCCATAATCCTGAAGCTGGCAGTCCCGATAAAACAACGTTTCCTGTTGCAACAGAACAGGTAGGCTGAGTTATTGTGCCGACCGATGGAGCTGACGGGAGTCCGTTTATTGTGATTGCAAGGGATGATGCTGTTCCGTTTCCGTTGGCGTTTTGCCCGTAGACAGAAATATTTCCGGAGGCAGGCCCGCCAGCAAAAGCAACTGATATACTGTAGGTAGAACTGCTTCCGGTAGCTCCAGCCGGCAGACTCCATACATAGGAAGTTGCATCATCAATTTGAGGAACAGTGTAGGTTTGAGATGAACCTGCACAGACGGATGCAGGACCAGATATAGTGCCTGCCGGAACAGGTAGTTTATGGTGGATCTGAAAGGTATAACAGCGGGCAACACCCCATGTAACACCAGTTGCCATTTGAGTAAAGGCATACCAGTGCTGGCTTGCGTCCCAGGTATTGAAACAGCCGTAATATTTTATACCATTATCTGTCTCATAACCATTTACGGTCACAAAATGGTCGGTAGCTCCATCTCCGTCAGTGTCAACCAGAAGTAGCATCGGATGATTCTTGTCAACATTACTAACGATTGTATCCCAGGTTGAGGAGTTATAATAATATTGTGTACAGGTGCCAACATAATTGGGAGCCTTATTGGCAATATAATTTTCCCATGAAGGCTTTATATCCTTGCCAAAGCTCCAGCCATATATATTGCCAATAACACTCTGGGATGTTTTCATATAATCTGCGATGCAATTATCGGCATGTTCATCGCCGAGAGGCAGTTCAGATTTATCGGCAATAACAGGAAGGGCTGATTCGATAGGAAGACAATAGTCATTGTAACTCTCAGTCGATGAGATAGCCGTGTTAACGGCAGTGGTCTGAGTTGTAGCATCGCCTGGAAAGAGGTCTGAAAATCCCTTTATATCGTAATAGCCGGCAATCATACCAACAGCCGTTGGTCCGCAACCATCTTTCCAGATGTATGCGGGTACTCCCTGAATAACCGTTTGGGTTGCCAGCAAGGCTCTTGTCCTTGATATATGCCCAATAACATCCACTCCTTTTGGAGGGACTGGTCCGGTAGTACTTCGGTCTTCCCTGACCTGGGCAGCAGCCTGCAGTGTAAATAAAAACATGCAGCAGTAAAGGATTCCTTTTCGGAGTTTTATTGAAAGGGTTCTGTGTGTCACTTTTCTGTCTTAAATTAATTTTGCTTAACTACATTGAATTAATTCAGGACTCAGGAGCTTTTAGTTATTACCTCCTTTGCCGGATACTTCCTCTGCCTGTGACCTGTATGCAACCATCATTCCAGATATCACAGCACAAAGAATTACTGCAAGCATTATGGATATTATTCCAAAACTATAATCATTTCTGATATAAATTAAAAAAATTAAAACTGGAACCAGGCAAACCAATAAAATGATAAGACTGGCAACTTTAGCCGGACGAAATTTCTTATAGAATAACCATATAACCAAAAAGACGATTACGAAGGTTACGATATGCAGAAGAATATTGGCAGCTGCCAAGAAACTGTTTCCTTTTTGAAGTCCAAAACCAAAGTAAACCCCATAGCTGTAAAGTTTCAGGTAATTCAATGCCTTTTTCAATAAATTATTCCTGAAAGTATTTTCATTGTAATGAGTTTTGCCATAATCTGCTTCTTTTGCGAGGCCG
>CAIPJU010001020.1 GCA_903865465.1 uncultured Bacteroidota bacterium | reverse complement strand
CTGAAAGCGAAAAGCCTGCAGAAGGGCTGATACCATTGTTCAGCTGGCTCAAATACTGATCGGACAGCCTTGTAGAATAGGAAGAGCTCATCCCTGCGCTGGCTGTTAAAACAGGCATGTAGGAAGCCTTTGCAATCTTCTCATCAAGAGAGGCTATCTCTTTGTTTATGGCAGCTCCTTTGACCTGGGGCTTAATTGAAACGGCTGTCTCAAATACCGCCTTCACAACAGGAAGCCTTTTTTCGTTAAGTGGTTCACGCATAACCGGGTGTTCAATATTGAAATCGGATGTAACAGGAAGCTCCATAATCTGCATCAGGCTTACCTTGGCTATAGCCAGCTGACTTTCACTATTGGCAAGAGTAAGTTTCTCACTTGCCAGCTGTGATTTTACCTGTGCAAAATCGGCCGTCGAAATAACCTTTAAGATCAGTCGCTCAGAAGCCAGATTAAGCTGCTGTTCAGTCGATTCAATTTGTTTCTTACTGTTCTTTACCAGCTCTTCAGCATATAATACCTGAAGGTAGGCATTCAGAATGTTCAGGCTGATAGATTCCTTTGTAGTTTCGAGAGAGTAGACTCCCCCTTCCATATCAAGCTTCGCCTGCTTAATCTGATTGTTTATCCTGCCTGCATTGAAAACAGTAAGGCCGGAACTTAAGGAATAATTTGACCCGCTGTTGCCGGTTAAACCATTGGAGCCTGATCCTGTGCTTTTACTCCAGTTGAAGTTCTGGCTTAATCCTGCATTTAATGAAGGATATTTCTGAGCTTCAGCCTGGGCAGCATATTCTCCGTAGCGCTGATTGGCGATTTCGCTCTTACGGACCTGGATATTCTTGTTGTATGCATACGAAATGCATTTCCCTATTGACCAGGTGCTGTCCTGCTGGGCAAAAAGATTTCCTCCCAGCAAAATCACGAGTGTACCTGATATCAAAACTAATTTTCTCATAGAGCTTGTTCAATTTTGATGTAAATGTAGCCCGGGCCATAATCAGATAATAGTTAAATAGATACTCGGGGAAAATTCATCGATGAATGTCAATTATTTCGTGACGGAGACCTTTTCAGTGAAACTTCTCAGGTGGGATTGTATAATTTTTCTATAAGCCTTATTAACTGGATATTACATATAAAAAGAGGTCGCGGGATACTATCGGTTCCGCGACCTCTTTGAAAGGCATTACTGGTGCTCCCAGGATTCCTAATATTGATAATTCATTTCCCCAGTTTTAATGAGGCCTTAATCATCATAAGGCTTTCTTTGAGCCCATCGAGGGAAATCATTGACCACGACAACGGATTTGCCTTTAAAATGTTCAGAGCCCAGGGATCATCATCTTTTGAGGCGGCGCTGTAATGAAAAACTGCAGGGGCTGCTTTTGCAATATCTTCACAACCGGGAGTTTTTTCAAATTCCGCAAGAAGATTCTTCATTCCCGATTCAAGCTTCTCGCCCGGATATGCTTCGCCTGCGTTCCTGATGTCATTAGAAGCCAGGGAAGTTACATCTGGCTTCTTCAGAAGTTCCGGATCAGATATCCATTGCTCCTTCGTAATACCCTCAGCAGCAAAAATCAAATTCTGATAGCCGTTAATGATTTCCACTAATCCGTCTATTTTTTCATATAGCAGAGAATATCCTTTCTGCTCCGGAGTATCACTTTTTATATCCTGAACCCTGCTAAAGACAGATTCAATCCTGTTGTATTTTCGTGAAAGATCATAACTGTCGTAAATTCTTGTACGTGAAACATTAAGCGACAACATGGCAGTGAGTACTGCAACGGAAGCAAGAAGGAAGAGTACAAAAACAGTATTGTAAATGTTGAAGTTCTTATCCTTCGATGTTGTGAAAAGAAAGACCGGCAGAAAGACAACGAAAGGAAAAGGGAGGGCAACAGGCAGAAAATATCCTGAACCTGGCCAGTGCATCACTTTAAAAAGCATAGATGTAAATACAACAAAGCAGCTTAGCCATGTCACAACATAAAGCAGAGGATTCTTTCTTCCTTCCGCTCTGAAATTATTGATCAGGGCCATAGGAAGAAAAAGCAGGACCAGAACGGCAATACCGACCGTCATCAGAATTGAGGCTCCGACCAGATGGTTAACCTTTAAACAAATGGCAACTGCAATGGAAAGTGCTGCTACCAGACCTATTATATATATCTTTTGTTTCATTTTGTTCTGATTAAAGTGGATTTACCTGGTCGTCGGGGCAATAACAGAAAGTTCAGCAGTAAGTATACCTGTCCTGAGCAGGAGCATGGAATGCAATCCCGTCATTAAGGTGATTTCACTACCAAGAGCTTTTTCACCGGGAAGATAAAGTGAGGGATCGAGTAAGCCCGCAAATGATTTAAGATCCTTGCCTGAAGAAAAACCTGATAACAGTTTCTCATATTCTGCAAGTGCCTTATTGAGTTCCTGACGATATTTACAGCCAGGTAATAACAGCTCCCTGACTGGTTGTTCTTCAAATGGTGATTGGATGGCCCTATAATTGACAATCTGTCCATTTCCTGTCTGCCTAATCAGGGATTGTTGCACCAACGGGTCTGCCTGATTTCCACCCGTGGCAGCAACCAGTCCCTGTTCTCCTTTAGAAATAAGATCAAGCAGTTCAACTGTTTTATTATTAATATTTCGGACAGCCGGAAGGGCCAGTGAATCTTTTACCCTTGTGATCAGCATCCGGTTTTGTATTATTTTAAGTTCGCAGAGTGCCTGTTGCTGTTGCATCTGAATATAAAAACCATCATCATACGAACGCTGAAGGCTTAAATTCATCAGAAGAGCCGGAATTATAATGGCCATAGAACCGACAATAATAAAAATATAGCGAGCGCTTACACTGCTTTCATTTTTGAAAGTCAGCCATGTATATAATGGCAGTGAAATAAGAAACAGGAAGATCATCCCAGCTATCATAAAAAGCATTGCAAAAGGCCAGTGCTCCATTTTGCAAAACATTCCAAGAAAATAAAAGGCTGCTCCTGCAGTACCACTCATATATGCAAACCTTCTGGTTTTGCCGGTACTCTCCTTTAATTTGGCCGAAAGCATAAGAGGCAGGAAGAGTACCAGTCCTGTAATAATTGCCAAACTGAGGACAATATTAGCACCCTGCCAGTGCTGAATCTTGAACAGTACTCCAAAAATGAAAAGCATCCCTGCCAGGAAAGATGAGATAAAGAAAAATACTCTTTTGGTATTGTGGCTCTCCTTCCACAATACAACAAGCGCTGAGGGAAGAAAAAGAAGGGCAAGGAGAAAGGCTCCCAATGTCATCATGATCCCTGCTCCTACCCAGTGCTGGATTTTGAACAGAGCAGCAAAGCCGAGAATAACAGTTCCGGCAACTCCTGAAATTTTCATTAAATTTTTCATATAGCGGTATTTAGTGTCAACTGCATAAAGAGTCTCCTCCTGGATCTCCCTGATCCGCCTTGGACCCATTTTTCTTTTAACTGCCTGGTAGGCT
>CAIPJU010001019.1 GCA_903865465.1 uncultured Bacteroidota bacterium | reverse complement strand
TAATATTTGGATTGAAAGACTTTGGAGAACAATTAAACAAGAGTATATTTACCTGAATCCTTCGGAAGACGGTAAAGTGCTTTTCAATGGGTTAAAAAAATTCCTAAATTATTACAACAACCGCCGTACCCATCGAAGTCTTGGTCGTAAAACACCGTTTGATTGGTACGAATATGCAGCATAAAAAATAGAGTAAGGTACATAGCTGTATGATTTATAAACAGAAAATTGAGATGTTAACAAAAGAAAAAAGTAGCAAAAAAGAAAAGAGTGTTAATAACCAGAATAACTCTCCGTTGCACTACGAGTTATCTCCGGTTATTAACACGTTTTATACATCATCATCATTATTAAAAGTAATCTTAAAAAGCAATCCCAGTGTTTGAAGAAAGGGGAGTATTAAAAAGAGTAGGAGATGGTCACCCTATCATTATGCTTCTAATAATCCAATAAGGTTTATCGATATTGACGGTTTATATACTGGTGATTACTATAGTAAGACAAATGGCAAGTATCTGGGAAGCGACGGAATTGATGATGGTAGAATGTACCTTATTGAAAATAATAAGTATAGTGAAATTGTCAATTCTAGTAATAATGTTACTGCTACTCTACAAAGCTCGGGTCAAGAAATTACAATTGATGACACAAAAATACAAAATGATATACAGGCAGTTAGAGATAATTCTTTAGGAGGATTAGAACATCAGGCGATATTATATCTTGATAGAAATACTGCAACAATCTCATCGGAAATTGGCCCTGTCGGAACTAATTCAGAAACCACCATATCTAGCTACCCAGCTCCTTCACAAGGTTTAAACTTTGTCGATAACAATGATAGCCCAAGAAGTAAGATGATAATAGGGCAAGCTCATGGACATCCAGATAGCAATACTCCTGGTTATGTTACAGAGAGAAACATGTCTGAGAAAGACAAGGGGACGGCTCAAAACATGCAAATACCAATATATGGATTAGATGCCATGTCAGGTAGTGGGCGTAGTGGTAATTCAGCAAATATTCATCGAGCAAACCCTAATGGAACTATTGATTTGAAAGTTGGTAAGACTAAAGGATCTGGGGCCGGAAATTTTAACATAGGGAAAAATGCAATGGAATTATGGGGGCGTAGTGGTAGGCCGATATTTTAGTAACTAAAAATTGTTAAATGATGAATAGGATTCTTCTGATAATATTGTTTTTTTTGCAAATATCTTGTAGCTACGGGCAAAATAAAAATGATCTTATATATTTATTACCTGATAGTGTAGAAATCATGGTAAATAATTACATGCATAAATTTATACATGGGAATAATTTTTACTGCATTTTAAAAGAAAGTAACCGAACTTATGAACTCTCAGTTTGCTCATACAAGGAGGAAGAAAAAGCTAATATCCCCAAATATGTTTTATTAACTAATCATAAAGTACTTATTGGAGAGATGTTAATCCCAATAATATTGGATTATGACCTTAAGTTTGGGACAGTTATTAATTT
>CAIPJU010001018.1 GCA_903865465.1 uncultured Bacteroidota bacterium | reverse complement strand
TAAAATATCTTCATCCAGACTTACTCCAAAACGTGCCAATGCCATCGTGTTATCTTTTTCTGAATTCGTGACATAAAGCTAATATATTTTTTTAATTGAAAGGCCGGTTTTAAATATTACAGTATTAAAATGGAAGGAGTGAAGAGATTTGACGCGAAATTGCCACAATTGTCTAATTGCTGCAATTGTTTGTAAAATAGAGATTCGGGCTGCTGTCAGTACAAAGTTTCATGCCTTCAGGAGGGAAGGGCATTGTCCAGACACACACCTTTGTGAGCGAGGGCATTTCGCTGATATCCAGGCTGCAATTCCAGGATAATGTCCCAAGGGAATGATTGTTCGAAATATCAAGGCTTTTCAAGTTATTGCCTCTGCAGATTAAGACGCTCAAGCCTGTCAGATTATGAATATCAAGGGTGGTTAACTGGTTATTATCGCACCAGAGTACAGATAGATAGTTGTTCCTCGAAACGTCCAGGGAGGAAAGCTGGTTGTCGCGGCATCTGAAATAATCAAGATTTATATTATTTGTTATATCAATTGAATTTAAATGGGCACTCTCACATAAAAGGGATCTCAGGGCGGTATTTTTTGAGAGATCCAGGTTTGTCAACTGGTTATGAGAGCAATCAAGATATATCAGTGCAAGATTTTCAGATAAATCAATTGTGGTTAAGAGGTTGTCATCACATCGTAAATATTCAAGCAAAATGTTCTTCGAAACATCGAGGGTAGTTAATCTGTTGGAATAACAAAATAAATTTTTTAATGATCTGTTTCCAGAGATATCGAGGGTGGTAAATTGGTTCCCTCCGCAAGCCAATGATTCCAAAGAGATATTCAGGGAGGCATCCAGGCTGTTCAGCTGGTTAAATTGGCAAGTCAGATATTTAATGGCCGAAAGGTTTTTAATATCAAGAGTGGTCAACTGGTTTCCTCCACAATCGAGCATTTCCAGATTAGTATTACCGGAAACATTCAGATTATTTAGCTGGTTATTATAACAACCCAGACTTTTAAGGATCCTGTTATTGGATACATCAAGTATGCTTAACTGGTTATTGCTGCAAAACAAACTATTGAGCGCGGTATTGTTAGAAACATCCAGGATATTTATCTGGTTAATGCTGCAATCGAGACTTGTTAAGGTTGAAATATTTGAAAGATTAATAAATAATCCGATGCCATAGATGTTTAATATTACATGATTTCAGATCAAGATAATCAACTGCAGCAGCTTCGGCAGGGTTGATGATTCCATCACCATTTGTATCGATTCCCCTTTCAATAAGGGCATTTAAGAAGTTGATATCAGTAATTTCGTTTTTTAAAGGATTCTCAGGTCTGTCCTTCTTACATTGAACCGGGAGGGTTAGAAATAAGATACACAATAAGATTCTAACTATTAATATCATGATTATAAAATGAATAGTTAAGGATGTACAAGGTATAAAATAGAGCAGCAAAGTCAAATTTATTTTAAACAATGAGAAATATTGGTTTTAGGCCACCTGGGAGCTCATTTTGACGGTATGAATACGGAATTTCCTTTTGAATATATAAGACGTAAAGGAATTGATTTCAGTTTTTATCCCTGATACATCTTACGTTGAAGCCTGAAGACTTTTCCTCAGATTCCCTGTAGGAGGCAGAGGTGAAGGACCAAAGGCCGTGGCAAACTGCCCAGCTGTAACCATGGTCTTCAGCTGTCCACCAAAATGCGGCGTAGCCTTCTTCATCAAAGCTGCCATAATCGCCTCTACGCCGTCCTCCGGGTAAGCCGGTGAAGCCGGTTTCATTGCTGCCTGATACGGTATCGGCCACCCAGTTATTGTTTCCTGCTTCCTTCATGATCATGCCCTGGTTAGTTCCTCTCCAGTACCAAAAGTTGGCAGAAGCGGAATCTATTCCGAGTCCGATATCCATGGAAATCCATTCGGCATCGGTCGATACATGCCATCCTGCCGGACAAAGCTTTCCGGTATTAACTGCATACCAGTTATAATATCCCCCATATAAATTACGGTATAGAGTATCATTGTTCTCATACCAGCAAAATCCGGGAGAGGATCGGTACCTCCAGTCATTCGCATCTTCAACCAGAGGGATCGCAGAGTTATCGTTATAATGAGTTGTACGCAGATTCTCGGCCATCCATTCCTGGCCTTTAATAACGATCGTTTTATATATATTGCCGTCAATATCTGACATTGAACCATATTGGAGGGCAGGATTAAAAGAGATATCGATGTTTGCTTCCATAGTCTTGAACACCCTTTCATTACCATAATAGACTCCGCTGAGGCAGCTGAGGTAGGCTCTCAGATAATACTTTGTTCCTGGTTTAAGCCCTTGCAGTGTATTACTGAATTCGGTTGGCCATACACCGCTGAGAGAAAAATTATCGTAAACTGTTGGGGATCCCGAGGTATTCCAGCAGAAACCTACTGCAATAATTGTATCTGATTTACCGGCAACAGCAGTACCATAAACATTGGCTGAACTTCTCCTTATATTTTCAACTTCTGATGTGGAAACACTTCCTAAAGATGGATTCTCCTCTTTCCTGCATGAAGACCCAAGGAGAGTGACCAAAATCACCACATGAAACAAGACTATTCCGTTAATTGACATATGTGATAACGTATTATTATAGTTAATCCTTAACACACCTAACATTAAGTCCCTGGTTCAGGGTTATCAGCTCTCTTTTAATTCCCGGGTACTCGAATGACAATGAACGGCTATAGCCGACTCCTCCAATAGGATAGTAAGCAGTTGAAGACCACCAGCCTGAGGATACCATCTCATCAACGAATTCGCCTCCGAAATAAGAACGAGACCCTCCTGGAAGTGCAGTAAAGCCACTTTCGTTGGTTCCCGGATAAAAGTCCTTGCTCCAGTGGCCACTCCCTGACTCTTTAAGTTTAATGCTGATCCCCTGGCCTCTGTAGCCTTCATTACCGGCAGCATCGGGAGTCACGCCAAGATATATTTCAAGTGTCTTCCACTCATCATCCGAGGGCACATGCCATCCTGTGGGACATAATCGCGAAGTATAAACAGCAAAGAAGTTATAATAAGCTCCATATACTTTGCCGTAAAATTGCTCATTATTGTCATACCAGCAGAATGCAGGTTTCCCGGTCAGACTCCATTCGCTGTTATCTGCTATCATTTCGATCTCAGTATTATCATTGTACCTGCTTGTTCGCAGGTTTTCCGCCATCCAGGTCTGACTGCCAATTTCAACAGTCTTATATATGTTGCCTTCTATATCTGAGATCGTACCGTAGATAATATCCGGATTAAATGCTATAACTGCAGGCAGCGGCATTGTCTTAAATTTCCTCTCATTCCCATATGCAGTTCCTGCCCGGTTGGTTGCAAAAGCCCTGACATAATAAGTAGTATTAATATTCAGATTAGATAATTTAGCCGAGTAAGGCGATAAAGCCCTGCCCCGGGATGAACAGCTGTCATCAATCGTTGCCGAGCCAGTTGTATTCCAGCATATACCAAAATCAGTCACTGGTCCCGATCCTACTGAAATACAGTAGGCGCTGCACTCAGCCTGAGTATGTTTCACGTTGATGACTTCGTAAGTAATTACAACCGGAAGAAGAGATTTATCTGTAACTTTATCTTTTTTGCATGATACCTGCAGGCTGGCGAAAAGCAGGATAGAGGCTGCTATGTTTCCTGCTAATGTTTTCATGAGTGTGAATAGTTTTTATCCCGGGTAAGACCAGGGATCTCTTCAAAATAATTCAGGCTAGTCTCAATGTGGAGCGGCTTCATACTGATCATAAGTATCATCTATAAAATTATTGTTTGTATCCTTATCTTCTGTCAGCATATTTTGATAGACCCATGGCAGATGATTATTGAAAGTACTTAAATGGTAAACAGAGGTTAAATGGGGATTTTCTGCACTACTGTCTGACAGAATCCATGAAAGTGACAGATAGTAATCATATCCTGGAAGAGGATTAAGTCCCATATTGAATATCAGCGCCTTCCCGCAGAAAAAATCTTCAAGTACCTGAAAATCAAGCGGTCTGCTGTTAAAGATTTTTGATTCAGCAGGCTCCATTTGAGTCACTGTTACCGAAAAACTTCCTCCGGCAATCTCGTTCCTTCTGACATCGAATGATACTGACTTTAGTTTTTCCAGAACAGGAAAAGTACCCTCAAGGAGTGTGATTGTCATTAATGCATGTATTGCTCCGGCATTGTTTACTGTGGCAGGGCTGTTAATCAATTCAGAAGCTGTTCTGATTCCTGTCTGGAAATAATTAGAGGCACTTCTCAGGGGAATTGCAGAAAGAGTAATTAATCCGTCACTTATACTACCGAACAGGATCGAGCCTTTCAAGCCTGCCGGGGTTCTGTATAATTCAGCATCTAAACTGGCATTCTTAAGGTCAGTTATCAATAAAGGCATAAGATGGCCGACAACGCATCTTACAGAACCCTCCCAGCTGTCAAGAAAAGTGATATGTACCTCTTCAGCCATATCATTTACAGGGGAAAATGAATAGATCCTGGGATCCTGTATCGTTCTGGGAAACAAAACAACCTCAACAGGCTTTGAAAATGATAATCCTGCAGGTTCCATTTTAAGAATATCGGCGGTTGTGTCAAGAGAGGCTCGGACTGAGTTATCTATTTCCAATGAAATAAATGATTTCGTGCTAAGGGCACCTGCAGGGATATTGATGCTCGAACCGGTCAGGCTGGAAGCATCATCATTGAGTATTAACCTTCCTCCACCTTTGCCAATTTCCCCCTCCCCATTGGGATATAGCATAAAACTACTATCGGGATCAGGTGGATTCTCCTTTTTGCATCCCGAACCAAATATTGAAAGCGGTAAAAAAAAGAATAAAAATAAATTAATCTTCACTTTATGGTCTTTTTTGGAAATTTACTATTATTCCTTAAGATATCCTAAATCTGTTTTATGAAAAGTGATTGCAT
>CAIPJU010001017.1 GCA_903865465.1 uncultured Bacteroidota bacterium | reverse complement strand
CTAGGCGAATCATCTTTAAAAAATTATGAAGAAACCCGGAGGGTCTTGCAGACAGAGTTTTATAAGGCATCAGAACAGTATGATAATGCACGGCAAAGGGCAGGACTTTACAATAATCAACTTTCACTTGCCACAAAATCCTATGAAATTATGTTGAAAAGCTTCTCTTCATCATCCGCCGGTCTGACTGAACTTCTCCGTTTCAGACAGCAGATACTTGATTATGAGCTGAAGAAGATTGAGGCGCTATCTGATTTTAATACAGCTGTAGCCTGGTTTGAAAGATTAATGGCACTATCGCCGGTTAATTAAAACCCATAGAGGATGAAAAAAATAAAAGATCTTAAAATATTATCAAACAGATATATAAAAGGACTCGCACTGGTTGTGGCCGGTATTTTAATCGGGAGCCTCTTCTTTCACCATAAAGAGGATAAAACTAACGTGAAAAGCCAGAGTGTGGAAGAGTCCAGAAGGTCTGTATGGACCTGTGCAATGCATCCTCAGATAAGGAAGGATAAACCCGGTAAATGTCCGATATGCGGAATGGACCTGGTGCCACTTTCGCACAATAAAGTCGCACCTGGTGACAGCGATGCAGTCAGTATAAGTTCTGTTGACATGAGGCTGGCAGGCATTCAGACTTCCAAAGTAACTAAGCAGCTGCCTGGTAAAGAGATTCGTCTTTATGGAAGGGTTGAAGCTGATGAAAGGAATCTCAGGAGCCTGGTGGCTCAGGTTCAGGGGCGAATTGAAAACCTCAATATTAATTTTACAGGAGAAACTGTCAACAAGGGTCAGAAGCTTGCTGAAATCTATTCATCTGATCTTATTACCGCACAACAGGAGCTGCTTGAAACGGCAAAAAGCAAAAATAAGCAGCCTGAGCTTTATGAAGCAGCAAAAGAGAAACTGAGACAGATGAAGCTTAGTGATACCCAGATTGCATTAATGGAATCATCGGGAATCGCAATCAGCACTTTCGAAGTTCTGGCCGGCTCAACAGGGACCGTGACATCAAGAAAAGTCAATAACGGCGATTATGTCTCAAAGGGAACTCCTCTGTTCGAAGTTGTGGATCTGTCAAAAGTCTGGATCATATTTGATGCTTATGAAAGCGATCTTCCCTTCATAAAAAAGGAAGAAAAAATCGCCTTCAATATTCAGGCACTGCCGGAGAATCATTTTTCGGGAAAAATTGATTTTATCGATCCGGTTATTGATCCCGTTACCAGGGTTGCAGAAGTAAGGATTGAAGCTGATAACGGCTCCGGGGAGTTAAAACCCGGGATGTTTGCGACCGGGATAGTCACCTCTCCTGCTCCAAAGAATGGTGATCTTCTGGCTATTCCACGCTCTGCAGTCTTATGGACAGGAAAGAGATCGGTGGTTTATGTAAAACAGACTGGAACTGCTGAAGCTCTCTTCAAGATGCACGAGATTACACTTGGTCCTGCTTTTGGGGAAAGTTATTCTGTTTCCGCTGGTCTTTCAGAAGGAGAAGAGGTGGTGACATACGGAACCTTCAGTGTCGATGCAGCAGCCCAGCTCGATGGCAAACCGAGTATGATGAATACTCCTGCCGAACCGGGGATAAAAATGGAACATGCAGATTTTCATGTATCAGGAGACTGTGAGCTTTGCAAGGCGAGGATCGAAAAGGCTGCTTTATCGGTAAAAGGGATTTCGCACGCGGAATGGGATATTAAAACCAGGATGCTGGATTTATTATATGATGTGAACAAGGTTGATGTATTGGATGTTCATAAATCGGTAGCCGCAGCAGGCCATGACACACAATTCCTTAAGGCAGCTGATGAAATCTATAATGCCCTTCCTGAATGCTGCCGTTACAGGAAGTGAAAAGAAAATGAATCAGTTTATCATTAATTATTAAAATAATGAATGACAAAATATCAACCCTGAAGAACAAGTTGAGCCAATATAAGAGTGCTGTCATTGCATTTTCAGGTGGCGTTGACAGCACCTTCCTGGCAAGAGTTGCAAAGGATGTTTACAGAGAGAAACTGCTTCTGATAACAGCAACATCAAGCACCTACCCTTTTTATGAGCTCGAAGAGGCAAAATCGCTTTCTGCTCTTCTGGGAATTGAACATAAAATAATTGTATCCGAAGAGATTGATATCCCCGGCTATTCCGATAATCCTCCCGACAGGTGCTATTACTGCAAGAGTGAGCTTTTCGGCAAGATCAGGTTCATTGCTGAAAAAGAGGCTTATGAGGCCATTTTTGATGGAAGCAATGCCGATGATCTGAAGGATTTTCGTCCCGGAATGAAGGCTAAGGCAGAAAAAGGAGTTTTATCACCCCTGGCCGAGACGGGCTTTACTAAAAACGATATTCGTAAATTTTCTCAGGAACTCGGACTACCTACTGCAACAAAACAATCATATGCCTGCCTGGCTTCAAGGTTTCCTTACGGCGAAAAGATCACAAAACTCAAACTTGACAGGCTTGCAGTTGCTGAGTTTGAATTGCGTAACCTGGGCTTCAGCCAGTTCAGGATCAGGAGCCATGAAAATCTTGCAAGGCTGGAATTCAATCCATCTGAAATGGACAAAGCCTGGAAACTAAAATATGAACTTTCCGGAATATGTAAAAAGTCAGGTTTTAATTATGTCACTATTGATCTTGACGGTTACAGAACAGGTTCCATGAACGAAGTGTTGCCACAATCAATTATTAGTAACTATAAGATAATCAACAAATAAAAACAATAATATTAATCAGGTTAAATCTTGTGAAGTTACAAATCAAATATTCCCGAAAAGTTCGAGCTGCATCTCCTCAAAATCATCGGTTTCAAGATTAGAAACAGTAACACCAAGCAGTCTTATACGGCAGTTGCTGAGATCAATGGATTTTCTGATCTCTGTTACCTCGCGGTGGAGCGAATTAAAGTCGCGGATGTAATTGGGGAGTGTCCTGCTCCTTGTTATCTGCCTGAAATCAGAAAATTTTATTTTTAAGGTTATGGTTCTCCCTGTAGTACATGCATTCTCAAGCCTCTCCATCAGATCGAGCTCTACTTTGTACAACTCTGCTATTATTTCAAAAGCTGTTGTAAGGTCCTTTTCATAGGTAAGCTCGGTACCAACTGACTTTCTTTCCTGCAGAGGCTCCACTGGCCGCTTGTCTCTTCCCCTTACAATATCATAAAAAAAGACTCCTGCTTTTCCAAAATTTCTTACAAGGGAAACCAGATCCCATGTCCTGAGATCAGTTCCATTATGAATACCAAGCTTATGCATCTTTTGGGCTGTTACCTTCCCTATCCCATAAAACTTCTCAACAGGCAATTCAAGAATGAATTTTTCCGCATCTTCGGGGCTTATCACAAACAAACCATCAGGTTTATTTATATCCGAAGCTATCTTGGCCAGGAATTTATTTACAGATATTCCGGCAGAAGCAGTAAGACCCGTCCTCTCTTTAATTTCGTTCCTGATTTTTCTGGCAATTAAAGTTGCTGATCCTATGTTAAATTTATCAACCGTAACATCAAGAAATGCCTCATCAATTGACAAAGGTTCTACCATATCAGTGTATTCCCTGAAAATTGTAAATACAGAATCAGATACTTCCCTGTACCTGTCGAAATGATGCCGGACAAAAATAAGGTCAGGACAAAGACGTTTAGCAGTAACCGAGGGCATCGCTGATCTTACTCCAAACTTCCTGGCCTCATAGCTTGCAGCTGCAACAACGCTTCTCTCACCGGAGCCTCCGACAGCAACAGGTTTACCTCTCAAATCGGGATTGTCAAGCTGCTCAACAGAAGCAAAGAAGGCGTCCATATCGATATGTATTATCTTTCTCAACAGATTCTCAGTTATGACAGTCAGTTGTTGCATTTATTATGGCTAAAGTCCATAAAGTTATAAACTCTGCGAACTTTCCTCACTTTAGCCACTTTTCATCGCAAAACTAACAAGAAATTCCTTTGATTATTGGTCAACATTAACCAACATTGCAGGATAATTAAATCCGAACATTTTGGAGACAGGATCAGAAAAAAAATTACGGCTCTTTGCAGTCGTCCTTACCAATCACAGGCTCTGGGGACCTATCCTTATCCCATATATTCTCGACAGGGAAGGAGGAAAGGGCTATTTCAAAATGACGGAGGCTCTTTCACCCTACCCAAATTCGGAAACCCTCAGCACACTTACATCCGATGAACGTGAGGTAATTAAGATTTTAAATGAATACTCCGACAGGGGACTTTTCAAAATTTTCTCAAAAGAAAAAAATGTAAAAGAGTTCCTCGATACAGTCCCCCAGGAAAAAATTGAAAAATTAATCCGTCCAGCTATTGAAAAGAGGATTTACAAAGCACTGACAATAGCACGTGATGAAAATATATCTGTTTACTATCAGAAATCGAGGTCATCGACTCTTCATGAAGAGGACCGTCTGTCGTTAAATGAGGAGTTAGCCAGACCTGTTTTCCGTTTTGCCCGGACAATTGAGCAGACTACCTATAAACTAAGTCTTGAATCGTCGGGTAAGATCATTGACATGAAGAAGAGCCAGATAGATATTATCTGCAACTCCCCGTGTCTTATAAGGGATGAAAGAAGAATACTATTCGTGTCGGATGTTGAAGGAACCAAACTAAAGCCCTTTCTTTCAAGAGAAAATATTATCATCCCCATACAAACTGAAGTAAAGTACTTTAAAAGCTTTGTTCTGAATGCAGTAAATAATTATAAAGTTCTTGT
>CAIPJU010001016.1 GCA_903865465.1 uncultured Bacteroidota bacterium | reverse complement strand
GTTATTTTTCTCTTGTAACTTTATAAAGACTAATTTTTAGCTTAAGGGTTCATGACTGACAAAACCAATAAAAATTAAATCACTGCATTCAAAATCCCTAATTTCATTCTAATCATGAGAGTCCAAAAAAGGCACATTTACCTTCTTCTTCTCTTTCTTTTAATTCCTTTTCTTGACACCTGCAGGGAAGATTTTCTTAATATTAAACCGGTAGGTGATCTTGACATCTACAACCTGGCTAACAAGAAAGGGATTGACGCTCTGCTTATCGGAGCCTATTCTATGCTCGATGGTGTTGCCTCTTCCGGACTGGGTAGTTTTGGCTGGGAATCCGCCTCATCGAATTGGTTATACGGTTCAATTCGCGGACTTGAAGCTAACAAGGGAAGCGATGCAGGAGACTCCTGGGAAGGTAATCCGATTATGACATACAGCGAGATGGCTACAAATTCTTTTTTTAATATCAAATGGAAAGAAGTTTATGAAGCTGTTTCAAGATGCAACAGTGTAATAAGGGTAACCACACAGGCTGTATCTGCCGGTACCATTGACCAGGCAACGGCTGACATTTTTCTGAAACAGGCAAGAACTCTCAGGGGATGGTACCATTTTGAAGCCTGGAGAATGTGGAAAATGATTCCCTATATGGATGAGAATACAGATACACATACGGTTACAAATAAAGAAGATATAAGATCAAAAATTATTGCTGACCTTCAGGAGGGAACCACCCTGCCAAACAATATGGGACAGGTTGGCAGGTTTAACGGTACGGTTTCAAAAGTTTTACTTGCAAAAGCCCTGATGCAGATGAATCACGACTATACTTCTGCCCTTCCCCTGCTTCAGGATGCTCAGAACGGAACCAAACCCAACGGGGCGCCAATTGGCCTGGCAAATACCTTTGGCGAAATATTCGATATAGTAAACCGTAATGGCATCGAAGCCGTTTATACAGTGCAATACTCAGTCAATGATGGATCAGGAGGCTTTAACGGAGGATACGGTGAAGTATTAAATTTTCCATATAAGACAGCTGGCGGAGGTCCCGCCGGTTGCTGTGGATTTTATCAGCCTGCCCAGGAATTTGTGAATTCCTTCAGGACTGTAAACGGACTTCCTTTATTGGACAATAGCTATAATTCCTTATCAAAACAGGTTCTCAGGGACGAAGGAATAACAGGTGGCAGTCTTTGGGACTCTACAAAAACTTATGGGGTTTATACCCAATATTACTATTCCAACAATTATGCATGTACGGTTTACAGCCCCGATCATCCTTTCACTGATTTAGCATATTATTCACTTCAACCGGCAAACAAGGGGCACAATCCTCTTACTAGCCCCGACTGGTGGGCCCTTGAATGGAGAGAGGACAATAACAGTCCCGTCGATCCCCGCCTCGACTGGAGTGTTGGAAGAAGAGGAATTCCATATTGGGACTGGGGAGTTCATACCGGATCGGACTGGATTCGCGACCAGGCCTATGCCGGCCCTTACAGCCCTAAAAAACAGGTATATAAAAAATCGCAGGAAGGCCTATACACTGAAGTCGGAAACTGGACTTCAGGTTTCACTGCAAACGGCTATCGTATGATCCGCTTTGCCGATGTCCTTCTATTGACTGCAGAATGCCAGATAGAAACAGGAAACCTCCCGGGAGCAATGGTAAATATAAACCTTGTTCGCAACAGGGCAGCAAATCCTGATGGTTTTGTCAAAGAATCAGATGGCACTACACCGGCAGCATTTTATGATGTTAAACCATATGCATCCTTTCCTGACCAGGATTATGCACGGGCAGCATTAAGGATGGAGCGAAAACTGGAACTGGGTATGGAAGGTCACAGGTGGTTTGACCTGAACAGATGGGGTATTACGGTCGTGGAGCTGAACAGGATACTCGATTATGAAAGAACCATGACCTGGGGAAGAAATATGTATGGCAATACAAAAGTTGGACCCGAGGATGTCACCTATCCTGTACCTCAGCGACAAATTGACATAAGTAATGGTAAAATAATTCAGAACAGGTAAACCAATAAAATCTGTTTGGTTCTTATTTTACTGCAATAAACTTTCTCCTTAGTCTCATAAATGGCTTTTCAATTGCCTGGTTGAGCAGTACAGCTCCAATCGTGCAGGTTAAAATGCAGATTAACAGGACAAGGTAGCCTTCGACCCTGCTATTTGTAAGATATGTAGTGGTAAGATGTATTATTCCTTTATGACTGAGGTATATGGCATATGAGATTGTTGCAAAAAATGTTGTTGTCTTTGAGTTCCATTTGTATAAAAAACTCGACGGGCTCACTGCCCCAAGTACCAGAAAGCCATAGCCAAGTGCTACAACAGGAAAACCGAAAACGGTTGTTCCAAAAGAGTCCTGATCGCGGAACAAAATGAAAGCTCCCGTCAAAATCAATACACTAAGGGCAAAAAAGTAATTTCCATATCTGGTAATCCTCTTCCAGAAACCGGGATAATACTGGTAAACAAAAGCAATGGTGACACCAGTAATCAGGGAATCAAGCCGGTTATAAGTTGGATAATAAATATACTTAAACCAGTACATTGAAGCGAATTCATTGGCCTCCTTAGGCAGGTAATAATGCGAATAACTGTAGATCCTTAGTATAAATGATACAATAAAGAGAGCGAGCACCAGCCAGAGCGATTTCTCAGTGAGCTTAAAATATTGAAGAATAATCAATACGACTGGTATGAAAAAATAGAAATGCTCTTCCACACACAGCGACCAGGCATGTGAGAAGGCTCCGAAATCTTTAGAATTAAGTCCTATGTTTTGCGTAAAGGTCAGGAACTTCCACAGG
>CAIPJU010001015.1 GCA_903865465.1 uncultured Bacteroidota bacterium | reverse complement strand
TACGAAGGGCTCTTAATCTTGCCTGATCGGTGTTCGGTAGTCGTCTGTATGGCATTCTCTCAAGTTTTACATTAGTTGTCCTTCTGGTGCGAATTTATGCATTTTCTTGCTTTAATGATCATTCGCACGACATAAAAAATAAGAGTTATCAACTACTTTAAGTTCATAACAGAGAAGCACGGTTTTGGGACCGTGCTTCTCTGTTATTATATTGTTGATAATGAATTAATCAGAGAGCTTTGCCTTAAGGTATTCGCGGTTTAATCTTGCAATATGGGCAATTGAAATGCTTTTGGGGCATGCCAATTCGCAGGCACCCGTGTTGGTGCATCCTCCAAATCCAAGTTCATCCATTTTTGCATACATTGCTTTGGCTCGCCGTTTAGCTTCTACCCTCCCCTGGGGTAATTTGGCAAACTGGGATACTTTGGATGCAAGAAATAACATTGCAGATGAATTCTTACACGTTGCCGCGCAAGCGCCACAGCCGATACATGCAGCTGCATCTATCGCTTCCTCTGCATCATCCTGAGAAATAGGGAGTGTATTTCCATCAGGAACGCCTCCGGTATTTACGGAAACGAAGCCACCTGCCTGCTGAATTTTTTCGAATGCTGTTCGGTCAACCATCACATCCTTAATAACGGGGAAGGCACCGACTCGCCACGGCTCAACTGTAATTGTCTGACCTTCACTGAACTTTCGCATGTGAAGCTGGCAGGTTGTCACCAATGTATCAGGACCGTGTGCATGACCATTAATATAGAGAGAACACATTCCACAGATACCTTCCCTGCAATCGTGGTCAAATGCAATAGGATCTTTTCCACCGAGAATGAGCTGGTCATTAAGAATGTCCATCATTTCAAGGAATGAATTTCCTTGTGAAATATTTTCCACAGTATAGGTCTCAAAGCGGCCTTTGGCCTTTGCATTATTTTGCCTCCAGACCTTCACATATATTTTATTGAGAATTTTATCAGCCATTTTATAGAATATTAGATATGAGCTATTAAAAGGAGATTCATTTATTTATAACTTCTCTGCGTTAGGTGGATGGTTTCGAAGACCAGCTCTTCCTTATGGAGGACAGGTTCGGCATCGACTCCTTTATATTCCCACGCAGCAACATAGGCAAATTTCTCATCATCACGTTTAGCCTCGCCTTCATCGGTTGAAGATTCTTCCCTGAAGTGCCCGCCGCATGACTCATTCCTGTTAAGTGCATCTCGCGCCAACAGTTCCCCCAGCTCAATAAAATCAGCAACTCTGCTTGCCTTCTCAAGTTCAGGATTAACATTATTAAGTTCGCCCGGGACTAGAAGATCTTTATAGAATTCAACACGTAATTCCTGAATCTCTTTAATTGCCTGGGTCAATCCTTCGGCATTACGTGCCATACCGACATGATCCCACATTATCTGGCCAAGCTTTTTATGGAAATGATCAACCGGTGTTTTTCCGTTGATATTAAATAAGGTATTCAACCTGGTTACTACCGATTTTTCAGCTGCGATAAATTCCGGAACGTTGGTATCAATCTTGGGCACCATAATTTCACCTGCGAGATAATCTCCAATGGTATAAGGCAATACAAAGTATCCGTCAGCTAAACCCTGCATCAAGGCAGAGGCTCCAAGACGATTGGCACCATGATCTGAAAAATTTGCCTCTCCTATAGCATAAAGCCCCGGGATAGTGGTCATCAGGTTG
>CAIPJU010001014.1 GCA_903865465.1 uncultured Bacteroidota bacterium | reverse complement strand
GACATCAGGGAGTCCAGATGCAATCCGCTATAAATCAGATTAACGCCAATTTTATTAGCCTTTTCAACAGCTTTCATAAAGTATTTTACAAAATCCTTATCTTCGGGAGGAGTCTCACCTGATGTCCTGCACCGGCCGCATTGCCATACGGGTTCCAGGTGCAGATAGGTTAAGTTGAATTCGGATTTAAACCATTCCACTATCTCTTCAAGCCTTGTAACACTGTCTCTTGTAATTGTCGATCTTATACCATATTTAAAATTCACCTTATCGAAATACTTCAGGTTCCTGTAAACAATATCGAAAGAACCTTGGCCATTTACCATCGGCCTGTAGTAATTCTGAATATCACCGGGCCCGTCCATTGATATATTGAGATTCGAGAATTTATTAACGATGAAATCACGCTGTTCTTCATTAAACATCCCGTTTGAAGCTGCAAACACCTCAACATCAAGACCTTTATTCGAACCTACTTCATAAGCGAAATCAACAGCCATGGTAACCAGATCCCATGCAAGAGTGGGTTCACCACCTCCATGAAATCCCAAAGCAAATTGCGGAAGGCCCAATAAACCGGCATTCCTGGCAACAAGTTCAATTGCTGATTTTGCAACCTTTTCTGACATGTCAATACTTTTTTTCCCGGCCTCTGCATAACAATAACGACAGCGCAGGTTACACCTGCTGGTGGGAAAAAGAGTTACTTCATGGGGCATAAATTTGTAGTTATCCGGAAATAAAGGTCTTTTTAAAGCCTTTGTATTTAAGAAACCTGATTTATATAAATCTTTAATAAACCTCTGCTCTCTGGTACCAATCTCTTCCTTGTCGAGAAATCTACTTATAGTACTAACCCCCGATCCGTTAATAAGGCCAACTTTTCTATTCAGGGGTGAATACAGAATATACCTATCATCCCTATCCGGGATCACAAACAGTTCTTTGTTAGAATCTATTAAATCATTCGTAATTTTCATATAAGGTCACATAAAATGGATCAGCAATGAATCCTGTCTCTGCAAGCTGACAAATAAAACCAGCAATAGAAGAATCCAAAAGATCGGTTTGCTCAAGGTTAAGACTTCTGGACATCATTGAAGAAATATCAGAAACAGTGTTTTTGCCATTTAATAACCTGATTATTTCCGCGCCTGTCTCATTCACACAGAACTTTGAATTCTGATATTCAAGAAACAATTCGTCTCTCTTGTAATATGAAATTACATTTTTCTTCAGGAGTGGCTTGCTAACAGATTCAGCAATAGTAGCAAGTCGATTTTCCAGGATATGTCCGGAGATATAATAGCCTGAAACAACAATTGTTGCACCTATTCCCAATTTAAAAATAAAGTCCCTGCGATTGATTACTTTTCGTCCTGATTCTGAATTTTTTTCCATAACCTTCAGGTATGAAATTACAATTAAAGAAAGCCCGAAATCTGGTGTCATTGGTATTTAACCAAATTTAGGTAAATTAAATTTCTCAGAAGGTTCTTTTAGATAGTAATTTAAGACTGATAAGGATTATTTATCGGGTAACTTAAACGGGTAAATGATTTATATGAAAATGATTTTTTTTCGTTTTAATCGTGGAAGAGGTACAGGTTCAAACTGGTAAGTTCGATTCTCTTCCTTACTCAGGTTTATTGACTCCCCTGCTCCTGCCTTTCCTGGGATAACTTCGTTTTGGTCTGTTATAGGCTTTTTTATTGCCTGAATGACCGTGATCGACTACCATATTATGCTCATCGCTAATAAAATCAGGGAGAGGTGATTTAGTGATCTCATATCCGATAAGCTTTTCAATACGGTGCATCTTTTCTATATCTGCCTGGTTGACAAGGGTAACGGCCAAACCCGTAGAATCGGCCCTTGCGGTTCGTCCAACGCGGTGGACGTAGTCCTCAGCGTCGGGTGGTGCATCAAAATTAATAACCAGGTTAATATCCTTTATATCAATTCCCCTGCTTAGGATATCAGTAGCAACCAGAACCCGTGTTTTGCGCGACCTGAATCTCAACAGAAGCTCTTCCCTTTCCTTCTGCTGAAGATCAGAGGAGATTCCTTCAACCAGGTATTTATTTGAGCGCAAGCCCTGAACTATCTTGGATAGCTTCTTCTTGGTTGAACTGAAAATCAGAATACTGGTGAATTCGGGATTGTCTGTTATGATCTTGTTAATAAGCGGCAGTTTCATATGATCGCCAAGCAGATATACCTCCTGAGTAACACCTTCGGCAGGTTTGGAAATCTCAAGAGAGATCTTTTCAGGATCTTTCATTATATGCTTTGCCAGGGATCTGATTTTGGGCGGCATGGTAGCACTGAACATCAGGGTCTGCCGCTTCTTCGGAAGAT
>CAIPJU010001013.1 GCA_903865465.1 uncultured Bacteroidota bacterium | reverse complement strand
GTAACATTTGTTTTTCAGCTCGTAGTTTAGTGGACAAATCTGTAATTAATAGCATTTTATCAAACGCACGTTATCTGGTAGCAGGATTTCTGATCCTTTTAGGATCATGTACCGGAGCTTTAACTTCAGAAAAGGATGAGACTCCAACCAGGGGTAACATTAAGATCGTCGCAGACGAATCTTTTCAGCCTTTAATGGATTCAGAGGTATTTACTTTTACCCATCTCTATGCCAATGCAAAAATAAAACCTCTTTACAAGCCGGAATATGACGTTGTTAATGATTTTATGAACGATTCGGTTAAGGTAATCATTACGAGCAAGAAACTGACCGAAGATCAGGTCAAATACCTTCGGGATACTCTGATCATTGCCAGGACGACTACTTTTGCTTATGACGCACTTGCCCTTGTCACAAACAGGACAAATAAGGATACACTTATTAATTATAGTACCATCAAGGATATTTTCACCGGGAAAACCACCACCTGGAAAGATGTCGACCCAAAATCAAAACTGGGAGGTATCAGGGTAATTTTCGATAATACAAAATCGGGAAATATAAGATACTTCAAGGAGTTGTTTGATATTAAAGATTCACTCTCCCAGAACTTCTTTGCGGTAAAAAGCAATGCCGAGGTTATTGATTTCGTTTCGAGAAATCCTGATGCCATAGGAGTTCTCAGTGTAAACTGGATAAGTGACAAGAACGATTCAGCCAGCAGGGACTTCATTAAAAAAGTTAATATTGTAGCTGTTTCACAGCAATTTTTAAATGACGGAAATTATTACAGACCATATCAGGGATCGATTTATGATAAATCATATCCGTTTGTCAGGGAGATTTATTTAATTTCGCGTGAAACCTTTGTTGGTCTTGGATCCGGATTTATCAATTGGGCCTGTGGCGAGCAGGGACAAAGAGTTGTCCTTAAATCGGGGTTGGTGCCGGCAACCATGCCTATCAGACTGGTACAGATAAAACATTGAAAAAACTACCTGGTATGATGTCAGGAAAATGAAATTAATATGCTGGGAACCATAGCATTATGAGTTTAAAATTGAATTTATAATAATGATCAGAATACAGGAAAGAGGAACTATACACATTTAAAATATCACCTTATTAAGATATAGGATTCAATAAAATAATCGTCATCAAATAAATAAGCTATGAAACGTTCATCTTTAAGACCAGGAATTTTACTGGCAGGTTTGTTAACTGTCATTGCGGTTAACCTGAAGGCTCAGGATCTGAATACCGCTACTCAATTTACCAGAAGCGAACAATACGACAAAGCTCAGACTATGTTCGATCAGCTGGTTCAGAAAGAGCCTTCAAACAGCAAAAACTATTTTTTCCTCGGCGAAAATCACCTTGCTGAATATTTTGCTGACACTATTTCCAACTCGCTCAATGTTGCCGCTAAAGAGGCAAAGGAAGTATATCAGAAAGGTGTAAACGCAAATGCCAATGATCCTCTTAACTATATAGGTCTTGCCAAAGTTGCCTTTTATCTTGGCGACACCAAAACAGCTGCAGAGATGAGGGCAAAGGCAAAAAGTTTCCTCCTTCCTTATAAAAACATCAAGAAAATCGTTCCCCCCGCTCAGGATTACGCATATACACTCGCTAAAATAGCTGAATCCTATATTAAAGACGGAGCTGTTGATACATCTGTTGCTCTGCCTCTTATCAGGGAAGCAATTAAGATCGACAACAAGAACAGGGACGTTTATCTTATTGCAGGGGACATTTATATTCTTTTTAATGACGCCTCAAAAGCTATATGGCTATATAACCAGGCACAGTTTGCCGATCCTCAGTCACCAACCGCAAATATGAAGATAGGGAACATTTATGTCAGAGGACGTTCTCTTCAGGCTGCTATTCCATATTTTGAACAGGCTATTGAACTAAATGCAAATTATGCACCGGCTTATCGCGAACTCGGTCAGCTTTATCTGCTTGCTCAGAAATTTGACAAATCAAAAGAATATTTCAAGAAATACCTTGAACTTACCTCCGGCAACATGCCCGCAAAAATCAGGTACGTCAACGCCCTCTTCTATGCAAAAGATTATGAAGGTGTTATCAAGAATGTTGAGGAGATATTTGCCGTTGATCAGTCGAGGTCATATATGAATCGTATTGCAGGTTATTCATGCTATGAGAAGAATCCGCCCGACTATACCAAGGCACTCTCCTATATGGAAGAACTCTTCCGCAAAGTAGCTCCTGATAGGATCCTTTGGAAAGACTACCAGTATATGGCCAGAATACTCGTGAAGAAGAATCAGAGTTATCCCAAACTGGCTGATGAACTTTCAAGTGCCCAGCAACAGCTTGAGAAAGAGAGTGCAAAACTTGCTTCAGCACCTAATGCTGAAAAAGTAAAAATTAAGCCAAATGTTGATGATCTTACAACAAAAGTTGCAAATCTCAAAGCTGAAGTTGCAAAAGCTAATGCTGAGATCGACAAGGCATTTGTTGAGTACTCAAAAGTTCTCAGCTTCAAACCTGGTGACAGGGCGCTTCTCAGCGAAATGGCTTCTACATACAGTACATTCAGAAGGTATGATGGCGTTGCGATAACTCTCGCAAAAATGATCGATCCTGCTAATCCAAAAACTGAGGATCTCCTTCAGATAGGAAGAGCATATTATAATGGTGAAAAATATAAGACTGCCGACTCAGTATTTAATGTTGTTCTCCAGAAAGCTCCGGGAAACGTAAGTGCCTGCCTTTGGATATCGAGGACTTATTCAAAAATGGATCCTGATACTAAACTCGGACTTGCCAAACCAAAATTTGAAAAGGTGCTTGAAGCTGCAAAAACTGACTCCCTGAAATACGAAAGTGAAATTATGGAATCATGTGGCTATCTTGGTTATTACTTTATGAGTAATGATAACTATGTAAAATCGAAGGAGTACTACAACCGGATGATTAATCTCGATCCCAACAACAAAGAGAACAAGATAAAAGGTTACAATGGTATAGGTACCGTAGAGCTCAGGTCTACTTCCGGTGAAAAGACAATCGAAGGTCGTCTTGCCGTACTTGCAAGAGCAGCTGAAGCTTATAACAAGATCCTCGGCATTGATCCTGCCAATGCCTCTGCAAAAGGTCAGACCAGCTATATACATGATTGGGAAGCCCAGATCAGAAAAGGGATAAACCCTGCTGAAATAAAAGGTGTTATCTCAAACAAAGCCGGCCAGCCCATTGC
>CAIPJU010001012.1 GCA_903865465.1 uncultured Bacteroidota bacterium | reverse complement strand
GTCATCATGATGGATTTGCCCTATGGAACAGTCCTTCATCTTTTTCCCATTTTAATAGTTTTGAAACGGCAGCTCATCGTGATTTTATCAAAGAATATGTCGATGCATGTCGTAAAGCGGGACTTGCTGTTGGCATTTACTATTCGCCTATGGACTGGCGTTTCCCGGGCTATTTCAAGCCGAAGGAACTTGTCGAAAACGCGGCACTGATGAAAAAGCAGGCCTATGGCCAGGTTGAAGAGTTAATGAAAAATTACGGGAAAATTGATATTCTTTGGTACGATGGTGGATGGCTCGCACATAAGGGAAAGGATGCTGACGCTGCCTGGTTCTGGGAACCTGTTAAATTAAATAAGATGGTCCGCGGCTACCAGCCTGATGCGGTAATAAGTCCACGATCGGGATGGGAAGGCGATTTTCAGTGTAATGAAGGGGGAGGGAAAATCCAGGGTCCCATTATAAATACCCCCTGGGAAAAATGCTTAAACCTTAACCAAACCACCTGGGGGTATAACAACGTGCAAAACCTGATGTCATTGAAAGATATTATCCTCATGCTTGTCAACACTGTTGACCGCGGGGGAAACATGTTGCTTAATGTTGGTCCTGATGCAGAGGGCCGGATCCCGGAAACACATATTGCCCGTCTTAAAGAAGTTGGCGAATGGTTACAAAAATATGGAGAAAGCATTTACGGTACCCGGCCGGGCCCGTTTGAGCCCAAAGATGACGTTTATGGTTCAGTTCAAAAAGACAATTTGATATTTGTCCATCTTCTCACCCTTAACGACACCCTGCAACTTCCCCCTTTGGACAGAAAGATTGTTTCATGTCAGCAAATGCATGGTTCATCATTAAAGTTTTACCAGAATGTGAACGGCATTACCATTATGCTCAAAAATCTGCAACCCGATTCCGATGTAAGCACCCTGATTCTTAAAACTAAATAAGCAAATAACCCTGGGGCAGTCGATAAACAAGCTTGCCCGCCATGATTACACAGTCCAGTCAGTAAGCCTCACGCTTCCGGGTGGCTCAAAGTGTATAAACTCAAATTAACCACTTTAAAATTTCCGGTGAGTAGTGACCCTGATAAAGAAGAATTATTAGCTTTGATAAACAGCCACTGGCATCATTAACTTAAATTCAGCACCCGGAAAATATCTTCGGGGACTTTTTTCATGCCAACTTTGCAAATATAAATGGTTGGGCATTAAATAAGCCGATCAACATATTGATCTACCCTCTCATTTTGTCGGTTCAAAAGTTGAATCCGGCTTAAGAAAATATAGTGTTCCTTCATCTTTTTTATTTATGATCCCCCTGATATTTCTTGATTTAAAACCAGCGTGAAAGAAGATGGAATCCTTCCCTGAAGAATCCAACACGGAAATATTAAACATTGATATTAATGCCATTAAATCTTCTCCGAGGGGATACGAAATTTTGATCTCCCCGGTTTTTATCTTTTGAATAAATACAATCTCCCACCACTTCCTGTTTTTAAGATTTACCACATAACATTTCTTTGCATGCCTGAGCAATACACTGTCGGACAATACAAATGCCATCTCTTCATCGCGCGTGATGAAATTAACAGTGTCATTCAATATTAAAAAAGGATAGCCTGATTTGAAGTTTTCAGAAGCTAAATATAACTTCCCCTCTCTGACCTTGTAATTTTCAGATCTCTCAATTGTGGATTTTGCAATCTGATTGTTTTTAACAGATGTTTTGTGAAATGAGGTTCGGTCTATTATTATTGATTCCTGATAATTCTTTCCGATATTTCTCCAGGTCCCCTGAATCTCTTTAGGGACATCCTTTAGATTTTCAGAATCGGCAGGTTGGGGAGTGTCAAAAAAAACCGAATTACATGAGATGGTGAGAAGTAATAAAATCAGTATGGAAAACCTGATTGCGATTCTGTGCCAGCTTATTAATTGATTCATCTCTCTGTATCTTTTTAATATCTCCTGACGCGGTATTTTTAGAATTTATATTACATTTTTTAGCCTTTTCGATCTGATAATATTCCTCAGGCTGATTATAAGAGCAAGTATGCATATACCTGTAACTAAACCTATTGTAAATGATAAAATGACGAGGAAATCGGGAGGAACGGTGTAAAAAAGTAATATTGCCAGGATTAAACATATCAGAACTGCTAAGAATGATGCAATTATTATCAAACTTCTGTTTTTCATGTTGCTTAATTTTATGAAACAAGTTGGGAAACAGTGCTCAAGTATTATATCAAAGTTAAACCCTATAATAGGTAAAACCAATTTTATTTATACACATTTCAGGTTATAGGCTGCAATCAGTTGAGTAATAAAAGTTTGGACTCCCGATTGTCAGAATACGAATATTTGTTGGCGGTAAGGACATCTCCCAGAAACAGACCTTATAAAGAGAAGGCATATTTTCTATTGACAGGCTTTGCAGACTTTTATTATTGGAAAGATTGAGGCTGGCGAGATTGTTGGCCCTGCAACTGAAATCAAGAAGGCCTGTATTATTTGAAACATCGATACTAGTGAGATTATTTCCCGCACAGTCCAGAACTATCATTTTTGGATTCTTAGAAACATCCAAACCTGCCAGCTTGTTCCCACTGCATTGTAAAACCAGGAGTTCAGGAACCATTGAAAGATCGATTGAGGTCAGCTGGTTGAAATCACATTCAAGATGCGAGAGGCCGGTACTATTTGAAACATCCAGACTGGCTAGATTGTTATTATTGCACTTCAACCAGGTCAATAATATGTTGCCTGAGAGATCGAGGTTGCTAAACATATTATTATTGCATTCCAGGTAAGTCAGAGCCCTGTTTTTGGAAACATCGATAAGCGTGAGCTTGTTATTGTTGCATACAAGGCCTTCCAAAGCCCTGTTAGCAGAAATACCCAGGCTCGTAATCTGATTACCGGAACATTCCAGTTCCTTCAGGGCAGCATTGCCTGAAACATCAATACCGGATAAATCATTCCAGCTGCAAAAAAGCAACTCCAAAGCAGAATTCCCTGAAATATCGAGGTTCGTTAAATGATTCCTTTCGCATGAAACCACAGTTAATGCAGTGAGGCCAGTTAAGTTGAGTGTGGTTAAATTGTTGAAATAACAGCCCAGTGTTTGTAAGGCAGTATTATTCAGATCCAGTTCAGATATCTGGTTCACGGTACATAACAGCGTTTTCAGCAAGGTATGGTTTGAAACATCCAGCCTGGACAATTGGTTATTATTGCAACTCATCCATGACAATAACGGGTTGCCTGAAACATCGAGAGTGCTTAACTTATTATTACTGCAATCGAGATAAGTAAGTGCCTTGTTTTTCGAAATGTTGAGTTTTGATAACTCATTTGTACTGCAGAGCAGGCTGTCGAGATTGATAAATAATTCGATGCCTGTTATATCCGTAAGGGATTTGCTGCTTATATTTAAATAGGTAACTGTTTCAGCTTCCTGTTTACTGATCTTCCCGTTCCCATCCGTATCAATTCCCTGTAAGACAAGTACTTTTTCAAAGGAATTGGAGAAGAGGGCAGGGGCTTCATCTTTCTCACATCCGCAGAAGAGAACGACTGCCAGAAGGGTTGAAAATATTTTCGTAATCGGTTTCATGACCTG
>CAIPJU010001011.1 GCA_903865465.1 uncultured Bacteroidota bacterium | reverse complement strand
TCCGAAAAGTAAGAGTTTTTGTTTTCAATTGTTCTTACCCCCGACCCCTGAAAGGGGAACAATTGAAAATCAGCAAGTTTAAAAGTCCCCTTTAGGGGATTTAGGGGTAAAAAAGACTTTTCGGAGTGGACTCAATAATTGTTAGTAAAACATCAGTTAAGATTCTCTTTTAATTATCATTTTTAAACCTTCCAGAATTGTTTCAGTACAGGATAGAGTTGCCTGTAGCTTTCAAATTTCGCATCGTAGATCTTTGCATAATCTGGGTTTGGTGAAAAGAGAAGTTTTTCTCCCTTGTAATCCATCAGGAGCTGCTCAACAGGAACATTCTCCACTGCACTACGGGCAAGAAGTGAAGCTCCGTAACAACCGGCTTCTTTTACTTCGCGCACTATGATTTTTTTATTCAGTACATCGGCTTTTAGCTGAGTCCAGGTATTATTCCTGGTGCCTCCTCCTGTGGCTATGAAGGTATCGATCTTCATTCCTGACTCCTCCATCAGCTTAAGGTTTAACTTCATTTCCATGGCAACGCCTTCGAGAAAGGACTTTGTTATTTCTCCTTTGGTAGTGCTGAGCTGAAGACCAATAATTGCACCTTTCGCCCGAGTATCAAAATAGGGAGTCCCCGTTGCGGAGAAATAGGGAAGAACAAGCAGGCCTGTTGGTTCAGGAGGCATGGCATCGAGGAGTAAAGTATAAGGATTCACACCAGTTCTGGCAGCTGACTCAACTTCGGCCTGCCCCAGCTCATCACGCATCCATCGAAGAATATTTCCTCCGGTCAGGCTATAGGCAACACTCGTATATTTTCCTTTTATGGTATAGTCGTAACAACAAAGGTTGTTTCTCTGCAATTCATCCGAGAAACCCGGACCTTCGAGCATGGGACAGAAACATTCGACCGATCCTGTTGCGTACATGCACATTCCGGGTTCTGTAACTCCTGCACCAAGTGCTCCACAGGTCTGATCGTGCCCGCCGGCAACTAGCAAAACAGGATTCTTAAATCCAAGCTTTTTACCAATTGATGGGTCAATAGTTCCTGTAATCTCGCCAGGGGCGAAGGGACGTGCGAGTTTTTGAGCGCTTAGACCCGCGGCTTCAAGGATTTCGCTGCTCCACCTGTGATTTATAACATCAAACAGCATCGTTCTGCCCGCAAGCGGCCAGCTTATTGCCGGTTCGATCCCTGCCCTGAGATGAAAAAGATCCTCGAAACAAAGAAAGTATCTCGCACTTTCCCAGACATTCGGCTGGTTTTCCTTGACCCAGAGAATCTTATAAAGAGTGAATAAAGGATGGGGAGTATGCCCGGTGATTTTATATATTTCCCCGGTCCCAAAATCCTTACTCCATTCCTCTGCAATATCCCTTGCCCTGGCATCCGAAGAAACCATTGCATTGCCAAGAGCCCTGCCATTGTTGTCGATTGGAGTAAATGCCTCACCCTGGCTTGAGATGCACATCGATACAACCGGGTCCGCGATTTTCATATTCACCTCGGCAATAATCTCAAAGCATTTGCCGATAACCTCATCCGGATTGAGCTCTGCCCAGTCAGGATGTGGATACAAAACAGGATATTCCCTGAAGGCAGAGGCAAGTTCCTTCCCTTCTCCATTGAATACTACTGCTTTGCATCCCCCTGTACCTATGTCTAAACCAAGATAGCTCAAATCGCTAATATTTAAAGCTCAGTAATTTCATACTTAAGGTAGCGTGTTACGGCTTCACGAAAAGCAGTACCAACCAGGCCTGGTGTTACGCTAACGTGATGCCGGTAACCATTATAACCTATCTTATAAAGCTTATCCTGCAAACGGTCAATTTTAGCTACACCTCCGCAACCAAAAAAGCCTTCCTGTATATTATCATTTGTTATTTCACCTTCACCCATGTAAACAAATATTTTACCATCAGTAGTTTTCGAACTGGCGAAGGTAATATCATTGGCTGCAATGCGTCCCACATTGCATCCGAAGCCGCATCCTGCTCCAAGTGACTTCGCAAACATAGGATGTTCAATCACTTCACC
>CAIPJU010001010.1 GCA_903865465.1 uncultured Bacteroidota bacterium | reverse complement strand
CTGCCGTTGATAATTAAAGGGTGAGACCAGATTTCAGCCGGGAAACAGGAACCATCTGCGCGATATAAAAAATAATCATCAGAGTGAAACCTTAATTCCTGTTTTAATGCAGTATATAATTGACATTTATCCTCCTTAAAAGTACCTCCATCGGGATAGGAGTGATGAGTTAGCCAATGCATATTACTCCCAATTATCTGGTCCCTGCTTGGATAGCCTAATAATGCAAGACAGGCACTATTTGAGAAGGTGCAGCAACCGATATTATCGATGCCGTAAATAGCTTCAGCTGCAGAATTAAGCAGCGCCTGGAAGCGTTCCCTTCCCTCTTTGAGTTCAGAAGTTAATTTTTCTGCTATAATCTGAGCCCTCTGGCGTGTATTGATGAATGCCAGAAAGAGAGAAAATAGTAAAACAGTTATAATTATACCTCCGGCGAAGACAATAAAGACACGGTTCTCAAGCAGAGAAATATCAGTATCGGACTGATGGAAAATCAATGACCAATTATTGCCATGATAGTTTAAATTCAATGACAGGGAATGAACATAACTGTTATTTATATCACTGCCACTCTGGCTGTCGAATAGTAATGTCTCATTCGAAATGATTTCTCCGTCATATATCCTGAGGCGAATACGACCCTGCAGCACCTGGCCCCAGCGGCCCAGTACTTTGCCCATCAGGTCGTTCATACGCAAAGGACTGTAGATCCACCCGTTTACTGCGAAGCGGCGCTGTGCCACAGTAGTCAGTGGCATATTCTTTTTATATACAGGAACATACATTAACATGCCGGGCTGGACATCCACATCAGTTTCCTGAATAAGAGTCACTTTACCCGAAAGAACCGCAAGGTTGGAGTCACGCGATATTTCCATTGCCCTTCGCCTGATTGGTTCTGAAAACATATCAAAACCAAATGCACGCAAATTGCGATCTTTAAATGGTTCAATATATATGATAGGTGTGTAAATATCACGAGCTGATTCTGGTTTAACCATATAATCGGGGAAACCCTCATTTCTGATTCTGCTGATATGTTGTTTCAGTTTGCTTTTTGGTATAATTAATGCAAATCCCAAACCCTGAATGCCGGGCAGGTTTCTATCAACATTGGACTCCCTGAAGAAATTCTTCCAGTCATTCCTTGTGACAGAATCGGAAGCTGCAAAAAATGCGGCACCGCATCTCAGCAACTGAGCCTGAGCATTAATTCTTTCATATATTTTTGTCTGAATGTCGGAACATATCGACTGGAAATCACTTTTCTCCGATGCCAGTACCAGGTTCTTAGTATAAAATGTAATGGCTGTTGTGAACCCTATACCTGCCATTAATACAATGGAAGCGTAGATCTGATTTCTTATTCCGGTTTTACACAAAGTGTTTAATAGCTTCATAAGTTGGCAAATAAAGTCTGAAACAAATTCATTTCAATATCTGGACCAACATCCTGCTGCTTAGAGATGACAATAAGGCAAATAATTATTGGCAGCCTTCGAAATTAGTTGTACTAATTTACATAAATAAAATGCAATAGCAGCCAATAATTTAATTATACTTCAACCGGTCTGGATCAGGAATGGCGTTTCGGAGCAACCAGTAATTAAAAGAATCAGGCAAGCCGGATTGTTAAAAAACTGCTCTGAGCTTAATTCCTCCTGGTGAGGAGCAGATATATATTTTGCTTCCTTCTCTTTTTATGTTGCCCGATAATCCTTTATTCTTACCTGTGCTGTACTTCTTATAATCCCTGACTCCGCGCATGGGCTGGCTCCATATCTGAGCCTCCGCAATTACCG
>CAIPJU010001009.1 GCA_903865465.1 uncultured Bacteroidota bacterium | reverse complement strand
CTGGCCCAACGCTGCCAGCCGAGAAAGGGTCTATGGGGCGCTGCTGATGGAGCAACACGAAGCCTGGGTCGGGACCACCTGGCTGAAGATGCAGGGGGCCTCGTGACCAACCCCCCCCAGACGCCCGAAGCGCCGCGGGGTTGCGGCTGTGGTCGGGCTCCGCCCTCCCTCCGCCGCTACCCCGCAGAATCGTCATCAACCACCTACCGGAACGAACTTACAGAAAAAGATGGACACAACTCGAAGCTACTTGCACCATTAGTAATCTCAACGGGGAACCACTGAGCCGTTGCAGCGCTCGTTGTAACAATCGGGAAGGGAAGTACCGCTCTATCTCCCTCTTCGAAATCCGAAACACAATGTTGAAGATGGCCGAAAAGCGAGCCTTCGTCAGTGCCGTTCTGATGGCAACCGGAGCGTCAGATATTTTCACCCAGGATTTGGATGATCTCCCCGAATTGGTAAGGCCACAATCCGAGGTCAAGGTTTTGGAGAAGAAACCTCATGCGCCGATTCAGAATGCTGCGCCGCTCTCTTCCAAACGCGAGGCGTGGTTAATCCGGGCTGCACATGAGGCTAAGGTGCCTGGTGAAGCGTTGGCGCGGTGTTTGGCGTTTCTTCGAAACGCAGAGGGGCGTGCCGTGAAAGAGTTTTTCGATGATTTATCTAAGCGACGGCCAGTATTCCAAAGGTTTGAAGAAACAAAGAGGTAAGAGCGAGAGGGTATCCTTTATGGGGGTACTCTCTCGTAATTTTCCAATACTTGGTGATCCATATCACTCTTCGAACTTTCTACCCTTCAACGAATGCAACTGCACATTCAAAGATGTCCTAATCCTTGGTTTGGCAGGTAGTGAGGTACCACTGATGGGTCGAAATCACGCCGCAGGTGAGAAATTCATTTCAGCATGGATATTGGGGATAACACTTATTTGCTTCACATATATATGTTGTAATTCAAACATTAATAATAAATCAACTGAAAACTCTGTTAATGTTAAGATTATTAAAAAAATCACAGAAGAAGATAAAAACAATCTATTAAAAGAACACAAGAGGCGCGTCACGATTATTTTATCAAATCTATTTGAAAAAATAGACGATTTACAGCCAATAAGTCAGATCAATCAAAATGAAATTGAAGAAACAATGAACGAAATTAATAGCAAACTTGCATCATCTGAAATTCCTGGTTGGGTTGTAGATTCTTGGGAAATTATTAAAAGATTGAACCCGCGTGGTGGTTGGTTATCAACTATTACATTAGATCTTGAATCAACGCGAGATAAATTATTATCATTAGAAAATGAAATTAAAGAAAAACGAAAAGAATTCACTGTTGCGTCTAAATTTTATTTAAAAAGACAATTCTCGGAAAATGAATGGGAATTGGTTATTATGGAAAAAAATTTCATGGGCAAAGCTGTATTTCGTGGTGATGTAAATGAAGTTCGCCAAAAACGATTAGAAGGCCGAATTGTTACGGGATTAGTTTTAAAAAATGAAGGTAAAGAGCCATTTCAATACGACAGATACAATGCATATGGTCCTACCGGGAGATCCACTGAATATTATTACGTATATGAATTAGGTGATTATGATTTCAAAGAAAATGAGACAAATTTAACAACAATAAAAGATGAAATGAACCCAAAAATTATTGAACTAAATAAAGCGCATGAAATGTTGAAAAATGCGTATAAAAATTATCAACAAATCTATCAATCAAACAAAGGAGAAACATTGTGAAATCGATAATTCTTTCTATTACATTGTTGTCGATCATATTTATAAATATTTCCTGTAATAGATCAGCAACAAAGGAAAATGCCAATGCGGATTATCAACTATTAGTTGATTTCACTTCAGATGACAGTGGGAATCCACCATATCATTTGTCAAAAAAAGAATTAAAGGATCTTACGAATAGAATTAAGGCAACTACAGGGAAAAAAGGCGCGGTGACAATACGTTCAAGCGCCTTGGGGTCATTCACGGGGCCAAATGAAAAAGAAATCATTCATATTGCTTTCCAGGAGGATCCCACAGCGAGCCATGCAGAAGGTTGGGGGCACACCTATTTTGTTGTTATTAATTCCAATTCCATGAAAATAATAAATCCGGGCGAATGTGGTGCCGAACGAATTTTCAAGACAATTCATATGCCAAATGGATTGGACTACCTGTTTATGACTTCCGAATTTGGTGGGCAGGGCGTTGTTGAGATTGCTGCTGGATTGGTTAGTTTAGCCAAAAATCCACTTGACACTGCGATTTTAATTAAAAATTTCAACAATATATATACTGATAGCTGTGGTGGTTTATATGCAGAGGAAAGTGGAAGAGTAGCTGCATCAAAATTATCATATAAATGGAAGAATGATAAATTAGAATTCAAGAGAGAGCATTTTATAAAAAAATGTGCAGATTCTTCAAAATTTCAATTTGTAGAAATTAGTGATAAAAATGATAATGAAACAGAGTTACCAAAAAAATAATTTATTCAAACTGGAGAGTACAATGAAAATTTTAAATATATCAATTATAACTCTTCTTCTTATGTTTATTGCTTGTGGTCCAAAGGCGATAAACGGAAAGATGGACGACACCGTAATAAAATGCACAACAGAGTATAAATATCCAAATTCTAGAGTTGGAAAAATTTCATTCGATTTAACCAATATAATGGTCATTGCTAAAAAATTTCGAGATGATCCAGACAAGTTGGGGATTATGATTATCGGATCCATACAAAACACAGGTAATGAACAATTCACACTTAATCCAAAAAATTATATCATTGAAAATGATAATGGTGAAATATATAATGTACCAACAAATTTAGACACAAAAAGTAGTTTTGCTGAAAATATCAATAATTCAAAACCTGATGGATTCATTTGTATTTATGGGTTAG
>CAIPJU010001008.1 GCA_903865465.1 uncultured Bacteroidota bacterium | reverse complement strand
AAAGCTCTGCAGGATTGGCATCATCGTGATTAACAAGAGGAAACATTTCAGCATGCTGGCACCCTCTTCCTGTTGTAAGCCATTGCACGTCGCCGTTTCCATAGCGCCCCTCCGACCCCTCCGAATCAAAATGATCTATCAGCCCTTTAAGAACTATTGTAACAGTCTCAAATCCTCTGTGGGGATGAACCGGAAAGCCCGGGACCTTTTCGCCATGGTACAGACTGAAACCGTCCTTTCCTGAAAAATCGCTTCCGATATGTCTTCCTGCAAGGTCAACAGCGGGACCCATCTCTTCATTTCCCCGAGGGAAAGCATCATTGTGATGGGCACAGAATATGAATGGATTCTCCATCTCCCACTGAAATCCTATCTTTTGAATTTTAATTACCTGTGAGTTTCTCATTGCATTTTCTATTTTATCTAAAAATTATAATTTCCTGAAAAAACACTTTTCAATTCCTTAAATCAACCTCTTATCTTATCGAGTAATCTGTTCAGCTCAATAAGTTCTTCACCAGTCAGAGTATCAAGAAGGGTATCCTGCCTTATCTCGCATTCAAGCATCTCGGTGAGCAACGACAATCCCATGTCGGTAATAACTATTTCTTTCTGCCTTCGGTCGGCAGGATTCTCCTTCCTGCCGACGAGCCCCTTCCCGTAAAGGTTGTCCACTATCCTGCTCACATCAGAACTTTTATCAAGCATCCGCTCTTTTATAAAGTTTATTGAGACAGAGCCTTCAGAACGAAAACCTCTTAATACTCTCAGAACATTGTATTGAGGTTCAGTCAGACCATGAGCTTTCAAAGATTGCATGAGCAGGTAACTCAATTGATTGACAGTATATATCAAATTGATCAAACCCTTGTGATATTCATTGCGAAACCGGCCCTTTATCTCATCCTCAATTCTCATCCTACCTGTATCTTCAATAATTCAGGATTGCGTAAAAAACCTACAATCCAAATCAGAATCAGAAAAAGAGATGGCAGACCAATGCTCATTCCTCCGGTCATGTGAAGAATGATTGCACCTCCCATATAGGAGCTTAACAATAATGTGCCATAGACATTTGTTACCGGTATTAGGAATAATAATGCCGAGCTTATCTCACCAATACCAATTATCACACGCCAGCTTCCGAGATGCATCTGTTCCATCTGTTCGGGATGAAAAAAGAGCTTACCTGAAGCGCTGAATAAAAACATTGCGGTAAGCAATGATGCAATAATCCATGATGCAATTTTTTTTGCTTTTGAAATCGTACTCTTCTCCATCTCTTTCAACTTTTAAAAGGTTTAATATTATTTATATAATAGCATTTGCTTCACTTTAAAATGCCCTGGCAAATATATGTAATAACATTATATGTTGCAACATGTATTCTATTTTTATTTCATCTCTTGATCAATTTATCCTCACTTATAAGAATATAATGACTGACGAAATAAAAGGGGAATAGGGTACTTTACAGATATATTCCCTCGTATCTTCCTGACATTATAATTGTTAGATTAAATGCAGGGAATTAATAAAAGGCTATGTATATATATCCTTTCGGCGGTAAATGCGATATGAAATTCCTGTTAGCAGGCTGGACAGGCCTAAAAAATATAACAGGGTCCAGGGATTTAGCCGGTAGTAAGGACTTGTCGCATTGACATCGGCAAATCTGAAAGGGCTGAGATACCCTAAATCTGCAGCTCCTTCTGTTATTTTTGAAATAGTGAAAACAAAATAAAATATCAGCACTAGTCCAATGACCTGGGTGGTAATAGGCTTACCTCTTTTTACAAGCGTTGACAAAAAAAGGCCGATGGCTCCGAATAGAACGTTAAGAATGAAAGTATAGAAGCAAAGTACCATGAATGCACTTATGCTGAAAGGGTTTCTCTTCACAAGCTCCATACACAGAAATCCTGCGGTGGAGGTTACAAGGTTAAGAAGGAAAATATTAAGATCGAGGAGGATTACCTTGCTGAAAAAAACCTCACTACGGGTAATGGGACGGGTCAGAAGATATTCGGCAGTTTTATTATATTCTTCTTTTAGCAGGATATTTGAAGATAGTACAATTGAAAAGATGCTCCCCAGAACCATCATATAAATTACATTATTGGCTGCATAGAATCCAAGCACAGAGAGCAGGTCGCTGAAATTGGAAATCCCTTTGAATTGAAGTGCTCCCTTAGGTATCAGGCTCACCATTCCCAGAATTTTCGACTGGTTATCAGCAAATGTTCTGTATACCGACATAGTGACTGAAATTAATAGTGTTATCACTATCATCCAGATCATCAGGCTAAAGGCATTGCGCCTGATCTCCATATTAAAAAGATTTCTGTTCACCACCATTCAGACTTATTTTTTGTAATAGTGCAGGAATATTTCATCGAGCAATGGTTCCTCAATCATGAGGTTTTTAATCTTTATTCCCGAAAGGGAACTTATCAGTTCATTAATGTCACCGGAATAGATGAATGACAGGGTATTACCTAAACCATTTACAAGATTTCCAGACCCGTTTATAACAAAGTCTTCAACACTTTCCCTATTCTCAAACTCAATAAAAACCTTCTTAAGTTGTTTCTTTCTCAGGCTGTCAATCTCCTCAACCTGTATTATGTTTCCATTTTTAATTATTGCTACCCTCTTACATAACATCTGAACTTCTCCCAGTATATGTGATGAAAAGAAGATGGTCATGCCACGACGATTTTCATTCCTCAACAGATCAAAAAAAAGGGATTGCATAAGGGGATCAAGCCCGGTTGTAGGTTCATCGAGGATAAGCAGCTCTGGAGAATGAAGAAGGCCCTGAATTATTGAAACTTTTTTCCTGTTGCCCAGCGATAATTCAGCAATATTTCGCTGCAGGTCGAGGTCAAACATATCTGCCAGCTCAATAATCCTGTTGTCGTTATTATTGAGCCCGTAAAAGCGTGAGCAGTAGGAAAGGAAATCAATCACACTCATCGAAGGATACATTCCCGCATCGGAAGGTATGTATCCAACCTTTTGCTTTATCTTCCTTGTATCCTTCACAACATCCATGTCCATGATCGTGGCAGTTCCCCCTGACGGAAAAACAAGATTCATAAGAATTCTAATCGTTGTTGACTTGCCTGCTCCGTTAGGGCCAATAAAACCAAATATCTCACCTCTTTCAATATCAAGCGAGACATTTTCTATTCCCATGTTTTTTCCGTAAAACTTGGAAAGATTTCTGATTTTAATTACATGCGCACTCATGTCAGTATTTTTATCAATGCCCGTAATTCTGCTTTATTGTTTGAGGGCAGCCTTTGAGAATATATATTCAGGAATTTCCTGATCGAATTTTATACTGGTAAATCTGAATTCAGTCCCAATGCCCTCCTTAAGCATATCCTTGTATAGTATCCGCATAGGGAACCATTTTCCCTGGATTTGTGTCACCTCCGAGAGAAGAGTTCTTTTAAGAATCTGACCGCTTTTTGCAAACATCTCCTGTTTCAAGGGGACTGACCTCTCCATGTCAACCCAAATTTTCTGAGTCTGGTAGGCCACATCTTCAACCCTTGCGGTGAGTACGAGAACATAGGTATTCCTGCTCCCTACAGTATCATTTCCAGCGACCCGTGCATTGTACATATCTTTCAGCTTCCTGTCTTCCATCAGATCTTCGTATGAGAGGTCGGACCCCATTACAGACTGACGCAGCATCTGCCCGGTAATCTGAATGATACGATCCTCCGAAGGCATATAAATCCATAACTGATTACTCTTTTTAAGCATTTTGGTACCCTTTTCCCTCGCAGGGGAGAGATATTCCGTATATGACTGATTACTCCCTTGGGTATAGGAGAGCATAGTCAGGGTACGCGTGCTGCGTCGCGACTGAATTATCATTTCCGAATTAAAGATCCTGTTTTTAGAAGACATATTTTTATCCACCCTGTCGAGAATCAGGTTAGCATCAGGCTCTGCAAAGCCTGCGAAAAGAAGGAAGGATGCTATTATTGCAAGGATTTTGCTCATTACATTTATTTTATGGTATTCATTCTATTTTATAAGAATTATTCACACCTCCAGTTCATGGAAAAGCCGGGCTGTTTCCCTTTTATATATAGCAAAGCCGGCCAGGGAACTGCCAAGCACTGTTGCAAGAACACCCGGAATAAAACCAATATAGAAGAGATCGGATGTCACTTTTGACCTGTATACTGAAGGCAGCATCATCCCTATATTCCTGAATAGCGAAGAGATATCAATCCCATGCCATTGAAGGTATAATGAAAGGCCAAGGCCAATACCTGTGCCAATAAAGGAACCAATTACACCAATCAGGACCGCCTCATACAGAGATGTAATATATATGTGCTTTTTTTCTTCACCGAGTGCCAGCCGAACACCATATTCCCTGTACCTTCTAAGCCCACCAAGCAATCCCGTATTCCAAAGTACAACCGACATGGCGATTACAAATATAAAAACCATTATTGAACCTGCACCTTCGGCCAGTTTTATATAATCGCCCAATCCTTCCTGTTCAGTTAGCCTTTCCATATAAGGAGCAAGGTCGTCACCAGCCTTGGTGTATTTCTCATTGAATGATTTCTGAACCTGCTGTGCCATAATATCGTCATAGGTTCCTGAATTAAAATAGCCCAGAATTTCACCGGCAGAATCGTCCATATCGAGAGCCTGCTTTGCATCGCCAAGATCCATAATTAAAGCCCCCCGATCGAGTAGTGTGTTCCCGAATTTTAATGTCCCGCTGACAATAAATGTTTTTATCATCATGCTACCGTTCATTGTAGTTCCAAACAGAGTTACCTTTCCTCCTACAGGCACTTTAAACCTTGTGGCAAAATCATCACTCACAAGTGCTTCTCCTGATTTGGAAGGAATATTACCCCTCACAATTGATTTCGGAATATTCATCCTCTCTGCTTCATGAGATCCGGGAGAAAGAAGATCAATTGCTGTGGCAACAGCCTGTCCCTGATCCCTGGTTTCACCACTTTCATCAGGAACATCGAGTAATCCTCCTGTATGAATACGTTCAACCCATTCCATTGAGGGGAATTCCTTTTTCAGGTTACCTGAGAGAATGTCAACACCGGTAAGGGCAAGTTCATTTGGAAACTGGCTTTCGTTGTCAGCATATGCTTTTGTGACTACCTTGACATGTCCGGTAGTAAACCGTGCATTAAGTTCGGTGATATCACCAAAAATGCCTCTAAGGAAACCGCTTAGGAAGACTGTAAGAAAAACCCCTATTGAGACGACAATAATAGGAAGCAGACTCCTGCTGCTATCCCTTAAAATTCCTTTTATTAAAAATCTGATCATTGAAGTTTTCCTTTAAGTGCATCAGTTGGTTTCATTCCTGATATCCTTCGGGCAGGGATGTAACTAACTATCGTTGAAGTAACCACAACTATTATAATGGTAATAACAATCAGCTGGATACTGTAAAATGGTATAATTGCTTCCCTGATAGGAAGATCCAGGTTCATGTTCTTAGCTGTTCCCATTGGAATCCCTGTCTTGTTTACCATCAGGAGCAGAGGAATTCCATAAATCGCACCAAGAATTGTTGCAAGAATGCTGTGAGCACCCCCTTCGACAGTAAAAATACCCACTACCTGTGCGCGGGTCATGCCCAAAGCTATATATGTACCTATCTCCCTCTGTCTCCTGAAGATGGAAAGAACCTGAGTGTCGAAGATTGCAATCAATGCTATTATCAGTAAAAGGGCCTGAATTATGGAACCACCTATTTTTTTGTCTTTATTATTTTATCCATATCGGCAAGAAGGTAGGTCTGGTCTTTAAAGTCCCAGTCATTTATTTCGCCTCCAACATAATTTTTACCTGTCACCAAAAGTGTCGCTTCGTTTTCCATCCCCATCATTTTCTGCAAAACATCGAGCCGGAGATAAACCTGCCCTTTATCAGCAAGTGGCACATCACATTTAAAAACAGATGCTATTTCAAGCTCCCGGGCATCGAAAGTACCGTTTCTGTCACGCCATCGTATCAGCATTCTGTCGCCCTGCTTAAGCTTGCATGTTTCGGCCATTCTTTTGCCAATTATTGCGTAATCGGTATCGCCCGAAGATTCACGGATGGCACCCGAAGGAAGCTTTAATGCAGTTTGTGAAGGATCTATACCCTTAAGAATCACTCCTGTCATATGCCCTCGTAAATAAGCTGTAGCCTGTGTAAGCAGTACCGGGACCAGATTTTTCTTAGCCACTTCGGCCAATACCTCCTTCGACAGGGGCTGATGTGAATCCCTGATGGTAAATGGATCATATCGGTCATAACCTGGAGTCCAGTACTGGCCCCAGCCAGATTCCCACTCCTGAGTATCGGTTCTGCTTTGTCGGTTCCATCCGTCAATAATTCCATTATAAAAAATTATAACTACAAAAGCGAATGAGAGGGCCAGCACGTTGAGCCAGGTCCTTAAGCCTGCTCCTACCAGATTCTTGAAAGCCAGTTTGAAAGCCAGCATGTTAAACGGTTTTTTGATCTTTAATGAGTTCATCCTTTACAATTCTGCCATCAGAAAGAGTTATAATGCGATCGAGGTATTTCATTACCTTTTCATCGTGTGTGGCAAAAATGAATGTGGTTTTCAACTCACGGTTAAGGTTCTTCATAGTCTGAAGTATCTTATGTGAGTTAGCCGAGTCGAGGTTTGCAGTGGGTTCATCGGCAAGAACTATTTCAGGGCGTTTAACCATCGACCTTGCAATAGCGACTCTCTGGCATTCACCACCCGAGAGCATGGCCGGTTTTGACTTAAGCTTGTCTGTCAGTCCTACCCATTCGAGGGCATCCATCACTGCCTTTTTCCGTTCTGTCGCTGATAGCTTCTGCAGAAGGAGGGCAAACTCTACATTCTCAAAGACATTATATACAGGTAATAAATTAAAAGTCTGAAATATAAAACCTATATGCATGTTCCTAAGCCTTGCAGACTCCTTATGGCTCAACTGAGATACTGATTTTCCCATTACTTCTACTGTACCTTCGCTGGGTGAATCGAGCGAACCAATGATGTTAAGCAGAGTTGTTTTACCTGAACCGCTTGGCCCTACAATACCAGCAAATTCTCCTTTTCCGAAGCTTAGACTTACACTATTGAGAGCAGTGAAATTGTTCTTTCCGACCGGAAAGCGTTT